>DLMW01000018.1:7576-16579 GCA_002478245.1 bacterium UBP18_UBA7526 | reverse complement strand
GAGGCAAAGCATGCCTTTGCCTTTCCGCCAGAGGGGTTATCTTGTTCCGGTAAATGGTAAACAGTAAACGAATACCTGCCTTGAAGGGGGTATGAATGCTTTATCAATGGCTCATTCGTTTTAGAGAACTCCATATCATCTTCAATGTCTTTCGCTATATCACGGTACGCAGTGGCCTTTCGGCCCTGACCGCCCTTTTGGCGAGCATTATCTTCGGACCTCTGATCATTAAGAGGCTGAAAGACTTGAGGATCTCCCAGCGGCCAGTAGAGGATGAGAGGTACCCTATCCTCTATCGCCTCCATCAGGAGAAGTCAGGCATCCCCACTATGGGTGGTCTTCTAATCCTAGGGGCCATCCTCCTGGCTTGTTTCCTATGGGCAGATCTTTTGAATAGATTCATCCAGCTCATACTCTTCGCCACCTTGTGGCTGGGGACCCTGGGCTTCATCGATGATCTCTTGAAGATCAAGAAGGGAAGTAGAGAGGGCCTAAGGCCCCTGGTCAAGTTAGGGGGCCAGATCGCTTTAGGGTTCCTAATCGGCCTCTATCTCTTTCGTTACCCCTTAATCCCAGAGTATGGAACCTGCCTCACCGTTCCCTTCTTCAAGAACGTCCTGCCCGATCTGGGCTGGTTCTATATCCCCTTCGCCATATTGGTTATCGTGGCCTCCTCCAATGCGGTCAACCTGACCAATGGGCTGGATGGCCTGGCCATAGGAAGCCTCTTGATCGCTGGGGGAGCCTTTGCCGGGCTTGCCTATGTCACCGGCCATAGCGGGATAGCAAAATACCTGAATATTCTGTATATGTCTGGAGCCGGGGAACTCACTGTATTCTGCTCTGCCCTGGTAGGAGCGGGAATTGGATTTCTATGGTTCAATGCCTATCCTGCCGAGGTAATCATGGGCGATACCGGCTCCTTGGCCTTAGGAGGGGCCCTGGGCACCATCGCCATTCTCATCAAGAAAGAGACCGTCCTCTTGATTGTGGGAGGGCTCTTCGTCTTGGAGGCCCTCTCGGTCATTATCCAGGTAGCCTCCTATAAATTGAGAAAGAAGAGGGTCTTTCTCATGACCCCGCTTCACCATCACTTCGAACTTCTGGGATGGAAGGAGCCCAAGATAATAATCAGATTCTGGATCATTGCCCTCATCTTCGCCCTATTGAGCCTGGGAACTTTGAAGTTGAGATAACTAACAATTAACAGTGAACATTGAACAATCTTTAATTGTTACTTGAAGGTGGCTATGGAATTAAGAGGGAAAAAAGTTTTGGTAGTGGGCATGGGAAGAGCTGGGGTAGCGGCTGCCAGACTCCTGGAAACTAAAGGGGCCAGGGTAACCATCACTGATCGGAAGGGAAAAGAGGAACTGAAAGGGGCCTATAGAGAGCTTGCGGGAAGAGGGATCGAGATTGAGACCGCTGGCCATCCTTTAGAACTACTTGAGGGTAGAGAGCTCATTGTGGCAAGCCCGGGCGTCCCTCCCAATATCCCATTACTCGAGAGGGCAGAAGAGAAGAAGATCCCCATTATAGGGGAGTTAGAACTCGCCTCCTCCCTCTTAAAAATACCCATTATCGCAGTTACGGGAACGAATGGTAAGACGACCACTGCTGCCCTAATAGGAGAGATACTCAAAAGAGAAGGGAAGAGGGTAGCGGTAGCCGGGAATATCGGCTCCCCCCTCTCTTCCTATGTCAATGGGGATTATGAGCTCATAGTGAGTGAGGTGAGCTCGTTTCAACTGGAGAGGATAGAGACCTTCCATCCTTTCATAAGCATCTTACTCAATATCGCCCCAGACCACCTGGATAGGTATCGAAATCTGGATGAATATCTTAGGGCAAAGAAGAGGATATTTATGAATCAAGAAGAAGATGACTTCGCCATCTTAAACTGGGACGATCCTCACTGCCGAACCCTTTCCCTAGAGGCCAAGGAGATCTTCTTCAGCCAGGAAGAGGAGTTGGCGGAAGGGGTCTACTTAAGGGAAGGGAGGGTAGTGGCCAACCTAACGGGGAGATTACAAGAGATTATCGGCCAGGGAGAGATAGGAATAAAGGGGCCCCATAATCTGGAGAATGCGCTAGCAGCCATCGCCACCTGCCTCATCTGGAAAGTAAGGGTTGCCAGTATCAGAAGGGTCTTAAGAGAGTTTAAAGGGATTCCCCATCGGATGGAGTTCGTCAGAGAGATTGAGGGGGTAAGGTTCATCAATGACTCTAAGGCCACCAATGTTGCGGCGGTAATGAAGTCCTTGGCCTCCTTCAAAGGATCCATTATCCTGATTGCGGGAGGAAAGGATAAGGGGCTCGATTATTCCCCATTACAACCCCTGGTAGAAGAGAGGGTAAAGGTACTCATCCTATTGGGTGAGGCAAGAGAAAAGATCGCCCAAGCCCTCTCTCTCCCTAGAAGAATTGAGATGGCAGGGGATATGAGAGAAGCGGTAGCTATTGCCTTTAGTTTGGCTAAAAAAGGCGATTGCGTCCTTCTCTCCCCAGCCTGTGCGAGCTACGATATGTTCAAGAACTTTGAAGAGAGAGGGGAGGCTTTCAAAGAGGCGGTAAGAAACCTTAAATCAGTGAAACTATAGATTATCAGAGTACCAGAATGAGAATTCAGATTTGATTAAAGGGGCATGAGATGAAGAAAGTCTCTTTCCACCTGGGGCTTTTTCTAGTGACTCTGGCCCTGCTGAGCATAGGAATCATCATGGTCTATAGCGCCAGTGCCATCCTCTCCCTAGAGAAGTATAACGATCCCTACTTCTTTTTGAAGCGCCAGCTGGCCTGGGCCTTTCTGGGCCTTTCTGGGATGCTTGCAGCTTCCCGGATTAACTATCGTGCTCTACCCAGACTACTGAAGCCCTTACTCTTCCTCACCCTTCTCTTACTCATCCTGGTCCTCTTCCCCCAGTTTGGGAAGGAGATCGCTGGTGCCCGGAGATGGCTAAAGGTAGGAGACTTCACCTTACAGCCCTCAGAGCTGGCCAAGCTCGTCCTCATCCTCTATATGGCGGATGCTCTCTCTCGGAAGAAGGAGAAGATAAGAAGCTTTGCCTATGGCTTCCTCCCCCCACTCCTCATCTTAGGGGCCATCTTCATCCTCATCCTCCTCCAGCCAGACTTGGGGACTGGCCTTATAATCCTGGTGGTCATCCTTTCCATGCTCTTCGTCTCTGGGGTGAGGCTGGCGCATCTCTTCTCTCTCTTTCTCGTCGCTATCCCCAGCATCTGGCTTCTCATCAATAAGGTCGGTTATCGGAAGAGGAGGATCTTGGTCTTCCTTGACCCCTGGAGCGATCCCCAGGGTGCTGGCTTCCAGATCATCCAGTCCCTTCTTGCCTTGGGATCGGGAGGGATCCTGGGCCGGGGCCTGGGAGAGGGAACCCAGAAGCTCTTCTACCTCCCCGCCCCCCATACGGACTTCATCTTTGCCATACTGGGTGAGGAATTGGGGCTGGTGGGAGGGATGGCGGTCATCATCCTCTTCGGAGCATTCATCTATTTTGGGGCCCGGATTGCCAGAAGGGCCCCAGACCTCTTCGGTAGCCTCTTGGCCTTAGGGATTACCACCTGGATCGGGCTGCAGGCCATGATCAATATTGGGGTGGTCACGGGGTTCTTGCCTACCAAGGGGCTACCCCTTCCCTTCATCTCCTTCGGCGGCTCCTCCCTCATCTTCTCCCTAATCGGGGTAGGGATTCTCTTGAGCATCTCTTTGAGGAGAGAGGGATGAGGATCTTGATTGCTGGGGGAGGGACGGGTGGCCATATCTATCCTGCCTTAGCCATCGCCCATCGCCTAAGAGAAGAGGGCCACCAGATCCTCTTTGTAGGGGAGAGGGATCGGGAGATCATCGCCCGGGAAGGCTTTGCCTTCCGAAGCATCCCGGTTATACCCCTCCCAAGGAGGCTCTCCCTTGCTATCTTCGAATTCGGGATCAAGTTTATGATGGGATTCTTCCGCTCCTTTCCCATTCTACTCAACTTCAGGCCGCATATTATAGTAGGGACGGGAGGATATCCTAGTGCTCCCATAGCCTTGGCTGGTTACTTCTTGGCTATCCCCATCCTCATCCATGAACAGAACCTCTACCCCAGCCTAACCAATCGCCTCCTTTCCCGTTTTGCCCGAGAGATAGAGATCACCTTCCCAGAGTCGCAGGGATATTTTAAGAAGAGAAAGGTAAGGATAACGGGAAATCCCATCCGAGAGGAGATCCTAAAGTCTGATAGGGAAAGGGCGCTCAGAGACCTTAAGCTTCATCCCAAAAGATTCAATCTCTTAGTCTTTGGTGGTAGTCGGGGGGCGCGGGCCATAAATTATTGCCTTGCTCGGATTCTTAAAAAGGGCCTCTTAGAAGGGAAGGATCTCCAGATCATCCTCCTTACCGGGTTCCCCGACTTCGAATACCTCATCCAGGCTGCGAGGGGCAGTAGGGTTCCCTTGTCCATAAGGCCCTACCTGCATAACATGGCCCAGGCCTATGGGGCGGCAGACCTGGTCGTCTCTCGTGCCGGAGCAACTACTCTTGCTGAGCTTACTGCCTGTGGTCTCCCCGCCATTCTCATCCCCTATCCCCATGCCACGAATAGGCATCAGGAACAGAATGCTCGTCTCCTTGAAAAAGAGGGGGCGGCTATGGTAATATTGGAGAGGGACCTCTCTCCAGAGAAATTGGCAGATAGCATCCTGCGGTTGATGAGAGATATAGAGAGATTGGAAAGGATGAGGGAGAAGAGTAGGGGATTGGGAAGGCCTGGGGCAACGGATAGGATAATAGAGTCTATCTATAGATTAGGGAAGAAAGAGGATGTTTAAGAGGGTAGAGAGAGTCCACTTCGTCGGCATCGGGGGAGCAGGGATGAGTGGCATCGCCGAGCTTTTATCCAACTCAGGCTATAAGGTTACGGGCTCAGACATAAGGATGAGCCCGGTGACGAAGAGGCTTAAGGATTTAGGGATAGAGGTCTATCTTGGCCATAGAGCTTCCCAGGTCGGCCCCTGTCATGTGGTAGTTACCTCTAGCGCCATCCCCCCCAATAATCCAGAGGTAAGGGCGGCCATAGCGGCCAAGATACCGGTCATCCCCAGAGCCATGATGCTCGCTGAACTGATGAGGATGAAGGAGGGGATCGCCATCGCTGGCACCCATGGAAAGACGACTACCACCGCGATGGTGGCCAGGGTACTGGCTGAGGGAGGCCTGGATCCCACCTTTGTCATCGGTGGGGTATTGAAGAGGACAAAGAGCTCGGCCCAACTGGGCAGAGGGGATTTCCTGGTGGCTGAGGCAGATGAATCGGATGGCTCCTTCCTCCATCTCTCTCCTGCCCTGGCGATCGTCACCTCTATCGATAGGGACCACCTGGACTACTATGGCACACTCTCCAGGCTGAAAGAGGCCTTCCTGGAATTCATCAATAAGGTCCCCTTCTATGGTCTAGCCCTACTCTGTTCTGATGATCCCAATATTCGGGATCTCCTCCCCCAGGTGGAGAAGAGGTATCTCACCTATGGCCTGAAAGGGCAAGCAGAACTTACTGCCAGAGAGATAAAGAGAACAAAAAGAGGTTTAGTGGAGTTCGGTGTTATCTACCACCAGAAGGACCTGGGAAGGATAACCCTGGGCCTTCCCGGGATCCACAATGTCCAGAATAGCCTAGCAGCCATTGGAGTAGGTCTGGAGCTGGGAATAGACTTTGCCCATATCAGGAAGGCCCTAGGGGATCTCAGAGGGGTAGAGAGGAGATTGGAGAGCAAGGGGGAGAAAGGATCTATTTTGGTAATCGATGACTATGCCCACCATCCCACAGAGGTGCGGGCAGTACTTGCTACTGTCAAGGGGAGGTATCCAGAGAAGAGGCTGATCGGTGTCTTCCAGCCCCATCGCTATACCAGAACCAGGGATCTATTGAAAGATTTTGCCACCTGTTTTAAAGGCCTGGATATCCTGATCCTCACTAAGATCTATCCGGCAGGTGAGAAGCCCATCCCGGGGGTAAAGACCAAGAATCTGCTTCCTCTCATGGCTAGGAGTAAGAGGCCAAGGGTAAGATATATCGCCTCTTTAGGGAGAATAGTTAAGTATCTTCTCAAGATATTGGAGCCCAATGATCTGGTCCTTACCTTAGGAGCTGGGGACGTCCATTGGGTAGGAGAGGAGCTTCTTAGGAAAATGAAAAATGAAAAAGAGAATGAAAGAAGAGATTCAAAGGAGAGTGAAGGGCGAGGTAAAGTTTGATGAGCCGATGAGCAGGCATACCTCTTTTAGTATCGGTGGCCCGGCAGACTGCTTCGTCATCCCCCAGGATATAGAGGATCTAAGAGAGATTCTTCTCTTTGCGAGGGAGAGGGGGGTTCCCTTAAAAGTAATGGGCCGGGGAACAAACCTCCTGGTTCGGGATAAGGGGATAAGAGGGATAGTGGTAAGGTTAGGAAGAGGCTTTGAGGGTGTCAAGTTTTCTAAAGGATTCCTTTTGGCCGGAGCGGCGCTGAGGCTCTCTACTCTAATAAAGTTGGCCGCCTCCAGAGGGTTAGGGGGTCTGGAGTTTGCTGTTGGTATCCCAGGGAGCCTGGGCGGGGCCATTGCCACCAATGCTGGGGCAGAGGCCCTCTCCATATCTCAGAGGCTGGAGAGTATTCGGATGATCTCTAGAGGGGGAAAGATAAAAGATCTGGAAGCGAGGGATCTGAATTTTGGCTACCGCCAGTGCCTGCTAAAAGGGAATGGCATAATCCTAGATGCCGGATTGAGATTGGAGCATATGGAAGAAGAAGAGATCCTAAGAAGAATGAATGCTTTCTTAGAGAAGAGGGAGAAGACCCAACCCTTAGGAACGGCCAATGCTGGGTGTATCTTTAAGAATCCTGATCCTGAGACTCCCGCCGGCCTCCTTATCGAGAAGATGGGGTTAAAGGGAAAAAGGATTGGAGGAGCTCTGGTCTCTAGGATCCATGCCAACTTCATCCTCAACCTAGGAAGGGCAAAGGCAGAGGATGTGCTTACTCTCATGGGAGTGATAAAGGAGGAGGTAAAGAGAAAGACAGGGATGGATCTGGAGCCAGAGATTGAGATCTGGGGAGAAGAGTAATGAAAGGGCAAAATGAAAGATTAGAGAGACTCAAAAAAATGAGGATTGGGATCTTGATGGGTGGGACATCTGCTGAGAGGGAGGTCTCGCTAAAGACCGGGAAGGCCATTCTTCAGGCCCTGAAGAGAAAGGGATTAGAGGCGCTTCCCATAGATGTTGGTAAGGACGTGGCTAGGAGAATCTTAAAGGAGAAGATTGACCTGGCCTTCATTGCCCTCCATGGAAGGGGAGGGGAGGATGGAACGGTACAGGGCCTATTGGAATTATTGGGGATCCCTTATACAGGGAGTGGGGTCCTGGCCAGTGCCCTGGCCCTGAATAAGGTTCAGGCCAAGAAGGTCTTTAGGTTTCATGGACTCCCTGTCCCTAAGTTCCAAGTCTTTAAAAAAAGGGATCCAGGATCCAGGATCCAGGATCTAGGATCCTTGGGGATATTGTTGGTCCGGTATGCGAGAGCGGAGATTATTTTGCTAAAGATAGAGAATTGCCAGAAGTAAAGCCTGGTGACCTACTGGCTATCCTCGATGCCGGCGCCTATGGCTTCAGTATGTCTTCCCATTATAATGCCCGACCAAGAGTGGCCGAAGTCCTGGTGGAGAAGGATAGATATCGCATCATTCGTAAAAGAGAAGGTTACAGCGACCTAATAAGAGGAGAATAGCCACTCAGTAATTAATCTGTGATCATTGGCGTTTTCGAACTAAATTCTCGTCTAAGGAGGTGTAGGGATGTTTAGTGGCTCTATGGTGGCTTTGGTTACCCCATTTAAAGAGGGGAAGGTGGATGAGAGGAAGTTAAGGGAACTAGTCGATTTCCACATTAAGAATGGAACAGATGTCCTGGTTCCCTGTGGAACGACAGGAGAAAGCGCTACCCTATCATTTGAAGAACATGAGAAGGTGGTGGAGGTAGTCATTGATGAGGCAAAGGGAAAGATTCCGGTTATTGCGGGGACCGGCTCCAATAATACAGAAGAGGCATTGAGATTGACTAGGCGGGCCAAGGAGGCACGAGCAGATGGAGCCTTGGTAATTACCCCATATTATAATAAGCCCACTCAGAGAGGGATGTATCTTCACTTTGAGAAGATTGCTAAGGAGGTAGACATCCCCATCGTTCTCTATAATGTTCCAGGAAGAACTGGGGTCAATCTCTTACCAGAGACCGTGGCCAAGCTCTCCCGGATAAAGAATATTGTGGGAATAAAGGAGGCCAGTGGCGATCTCCAACAGGCAAGCGATATCGTAAGACTATGTGGGGATGGGTTTGACCTCATATCTGGGGATGACTTCCTTACCCTCCCCCTGCTTGCTTTGGGAGGGAAGGGGGTAATCTCTGTGGTGGCCAACCTCGTTCCGGCAGAGACCAAGGCTTTAGTCGCTGAGTTTAATAAGGGGAACTTGGAGAAGGCAAGAGAGATCCACTATAAGATCCTTCCCTTATGTAAGGCTATGTTCATCGAGACCAATCCCATACCAGTGAAGACCGCCATGGCCTTGCAAGGATTACTCGATACCCCAGAATTAAGGCTTCCCCTATCACCAATGAGTGAGGAGAATGTCGAGAAACTTAAGAAGGTCTTGATGGATTTCTATAGCTAACACGAATAAAAGAAACGAATTAGGGATTAGAAAGGAATAGAAAGGATTAGGAGGGACTAGAAGGAAAGAGAAAAATGTTCGGCTATGCCAAAAATTTTGCAGCCTATAGCAAGCAAATTCCCTACTAATCCGTACTATTCCCTGCTGGTCCCTGAAGTATTTAGGAGGAAGAGAATGATTAAAGCCATAGTATCAGGTGCCTGTGGAAGGATGGGCTCGCGCATTATCAACGCCATTATCAATAATGGGAAGATCAAGTTAGTCGGCGCCTTAGAGAAGAGAGGCCACCCCAATTTTGG
>DLMW01000018.1:2935-7430 GCA_002478245.1 bacterium UBP18_UBA7526 | reverse complement strand
CACCCCAATTTTGGCAAGGATGCGGGAGAGGTGAATGGATTAGAAAAATTGGGAGTCCTGATAAGCGATGAACTGGAGCATATCATCGATGAGGGAGAGGTACTCATTGAATTCACTGATCCGGACACTACCTTAGATCATCTGGGAATGGCCATTGAGCATAACAAGGCCATGGTTATCGGAACCACAGGATTCAGTGATGAGCAACTGGAAGAGATAAAAGAGATCGCTCCCCAGATCCCTTGCGTTATGGCTCCCAATATGAGTGTGGGAGTGAACCTCTTGTTCAAATTAGCCAAGGAGATTGCTCCTGTCTTGGGGGACGATTACGATATTGAAATCGTGGAAGCCCATCATAGGAAGAAGAAGGATGCTCCCTCTGGAACCGCCATGAGGATTGCAGAGATTTTAGCTAAGGCATTGGGAAGGAATCTGAAAGGGGTTGGGGTTTATGGAAGGAAGGGAATTACTGGCGAGAGAACGAAAAAGGAGATCGGGATCCATGCTGTCCGGGCCGGAGACATTGTGGGAGAGCATACCATAACCTTTGCGGGAACTGGGGAACGAATAGAGATCACCCACCGTGCACATTCAAGGGACACCTTTGCCCAAGGAGCCTTAAGGGCAGTAAAGTTTGTGGCCAAGGCCAAGAAAGGCCTCTACGATATGCAGGATGTCCTTAAATTAAAGTAAAAGAGTAGAAAATTAGAGATATGAGATATGTGAAATTTCTAAGGGAGGGTAAAGCAAGATATGGAGTAGGAGAAGGGGAGAAGATAAAGGAGGTCTCTGGGAATATATTTGGGAAATTCAAGGTAACAGATAGAACTTACGATTTAGATAAGGTAAAACTTCTTACCCCATGTGAGCCGACCAAGATAATCCTGGTCGGCTTAAATTATATCGACCATGCTCAGGAACTGAGGATGGACTTGCCTGATGAGCCGATAATCTTCTTAAAGCCTCCTACGGCAGTCATCGGGCCAGAGGAGGATATCATCTATCCAAAGATGTGCAAGCAGTTAGATTATGAGGCAGAGCTGGCGGTAGTGATGAAACGGAGAGTAAAGAGCATAGAGCCAGAAGAAGTGAAAGATTATATCTTGGGCTATACTTGCTACAACGATGTCACGGCGCGGGATTTACAGAGGAAGGATGGCCAGTGGACAAGGGCCAAGTCCTTTGATACCTTCTCTCCCTTGGGTCCCTTTATTGTAGATGGAATCGATCCCAATAATTTGAAGATTGAACTTCTTCTAAATGGAGAGATAAAGCAGTCAGCGAATACCAATAACTGCGTCTTTAGCGTAGAGAAATTGGTCAGTTTCATTTCCAAAGTTATGACCCTTCTACCTGGCGATGTTATCGCCACCGGTACCCCAGTTGGTGTGGGGCCCATGAAGATAGGAGACACGGTAGAGGTCAGAATAGAGAAGATCGGTACCCTGCGAAACTACGTAAGGAAAGAAGTTTGAAAAATAGGATTAGGGAGGGTTAGGTGGCGATTGTGTACATCGGCTTGGGTTCTAACTTAGGAAGAAAGAAAGCAAATATTAAAAGAGCCATTAAGTTACTAGGTAAGAGAAAAGATGTCAAGATATTGAAGGTCTCCTCATTATATGAGACAGAACCAGTGGGATATGTGAAGCAGGACTGGTTCGTAAACGCGGTCTTGAGAGCAGAGACTAATTTGAGCCCTCGGCAACTATTGAACACTCTAAAAGATATTGAAAAGGAATTGAAAAGGAAAAGAACCTCTACCCCGTTAGATAGTAAATCTCGTAAGGCCTTCGGTTTCTTACGGGGTCAACGTCTATCCCTAATAGATAAATTTCGTCGTCTAACGGGGCGAGAACAAGGATATCTGACGGGGTCAATTAAATGGGGACCGAGAACCATTGATTTAGATATCCTTCTCTATGATGATCTAAAGTGGAAGACCAAGGATTTAGTCATCCCCCATCCCGAGATGCATAAGAGGGCCTTCGTCCTCATCCCCTTGATGGAATTAGAACCCAATCTTATTCACCCCACAAAGAGAAAATCTATCTTAGGATTACTGGCAAACCTGAAGAGAAGCAAGAGAGTCAAGAAATTAGCTTAAAACCAGGGAGAGGATGACCAAATCTCCGAATCCGACCCCGTAGTTCAAAGATAACAGGATCCCCGAAATTGTATCCGCTCGTTTCACTTGCGGACACCCAAACTACGTCATCAAGATAACCCCGAAGGGGTTATCTTGATTAAAAAGAAGAATTTAAGAAANNCATCCATCCTGTAAAGAGAAAATCCATTCTGGAGTTGTTAGCAAACTTGAGGGTGAAGAAAGAAGTAAAGAAAATTTAGGAAAAATAGGATGAACCCCACACCTTCTTTGCATTCAGTTTCAGTTACACTTTCAGTTAGTAAGAAAGGGTGGGGATAGAGGATGTATCCAGGTGATAAATAAGGATAAATAAGGAGAAGGTGCGGGGTGAAGACGCAAACTGTGAAGCAGAAACGAAGGCAATGGAGACACGAATCTACGTGAATTTAAAGCACAAACTATCGCGAATGTTAATTCTATTGATCTTAGGATCGATTTTAGTAACTGGTTGTAGAAAAAAGGAAGAGGTTAAAATTCTTCCTGCTCCCAAAGAAGTGGGAGAACCGGCCTATGGGGATGCTATTGTGGTGGGCTCCATCGGTGATGCCCGAAACTTAGTTCCCATCCTGGCCTCGGATAGCGCCTCTGCGGACATCGTGGGATTGGTCTTCAATGGCCTGGTGAAATATAATAAAGATATTGAGTTAGTGGGGGATCTTGCCCATTCCTGGGAGGTTTCGAAGGATGGCTTGGTCATCACCTTCTTCTTACGCAAAGGCGTGAGGTGGCATGATGGTAAGCCCTTCACTTCCCAGGATGTTTTATTCACCTACCAGAAACTCATCGATCCTGAGGTGAGAACCCCATATAGCGGTGACTTCGAAAGAATAGAGAGAATTGAGATACCAGATGACTATACCGTAAGGGTAATCTATAAGGAGCCCTTCTCGCCCGGTCTCTCCTCATGGGGGATGGCCATCATGCCCAAGCATCTTTTGGAGAAGGAGGATCTGAATGAGACCCTCTTCAGTCGCCATCCCATTGGTACCGGTCCCTACCGATTCAAGGAGTGGATCACTGGGGATAGAATTATCTTGGAAGCAAACCCCGATTACTTTGAGGGAAGGCCATATATCGATAGATACATCTACCGCATCATTCCTGATCAGGCGACCATTTTTCTGGAGCTGAAATCAGAAGGGATCGATGAGGCCGGACTTACCCCCATTCAATACGCCCGCCAGACCGACACTGGTTACTTTAAGAAAAACTTCAATAAGTTTCGCTATCCCAGCTTTGGCTATACCTATTTGGGATATAATCTATTGGATCCCAGATTCCGGGATAAGAGGGTGAGAGAGGCCATTAGTTATGCCCTAGATAAGGAGGAGATCATAGATGGGGTATTGTTGGGTCTGGGGAGGATCTGTACCGGTCCCTTCCCCCCAGAGTCCTGGGCCTATAACCCTCATGTTAAACACTACCCTTATAACCCAGAGAAGGCAAAGGAGCTCTTGCTTGAGGCGGGATGGATGGATAGCGATGGGGACGGCTGGCTGGATAAGGAGGGAAGGATCTTTGAATTCACCATCCTCATCAATCAGGGGAATGAGGCACGGCGGAAGACAGCAGAGATCATTCAGAGGCGCTTAAGGGAAGTAGGGATAAGGGTAAAGATCAGGGTGGTGGAGTGGACGGCCTTTATCAATGAGTTCGTAGACAAGAGGAGGTTTGAGACCATCATCCTGGGCTGGTCGCTCTCCCGGGATCCCGACCCCTATGACATCTGGCATTCGTCAAAGACAAAGGAAGGGGAGTTCAACTTCATCTCCTATAAGAATGAGGAGCTCGATCGCCTCCTCCTTGAGGGAAGGAGGACCTTTGCCAGAGAGGAGAGGAAAAGAATCTATCACCGGATCCATGAGATCCTGGCAGAGGAGCAGCCCTATACCTTCCTCTACGTTCCCGATGCCCTGCCCATGGTCCATGCTCGATTCAGAGGGATAGAGCCCGCTCCCTTAGGGATCGGTTATAACTTCATAAGGTGGTATGTTCCCAAAGAGGAGCAGAAATATACCCAATAAGCAATACGTTGAAAGTAGCCAGTAACCAGTTAACAGTAAAATTACAAACACCAAGCACCAAATTACAAACAATATACAATTCCAAAATTCCAATGTTCAAAACAAAGAACTCATAGCAGGCTTTTGTTTGTAATTTCGGTCATTTGAATTTGCAATTTCGTGGATCCCGTATCTCCGAACCGAGGACTTTTAATTGAATTAAAAGTCTGTATCGCGGACAAAACGGGATCCTCGAAAATCTAACCTCATCCGTCCCTTTGGGGTCGGATTCGGAGATTTTCGGGATTTGTAATTTGGTGCTTGGTGCTTGTAATTTTACTGTAAA
>DLMW01000018.1:1813-2897 GCA_002478245.1 bacterium UBP18_UBA7526 | reverse complement strand
GGGGTCGGATTCGGAGATTTTCGGGATTTGTGATTTGTAATTTGTTATTTGGAATTTAATTCTTCTGGTTACTGTTCGCTGGTTACTGTGAACTATCCCAAATATAATGCCTGGAGAGGAGAATGCTTAAATATTTATCCCGAAGATTATTACAGATGATTCCGCTATTCATCGGGATCACCATTATCTCCTTTGCCGTCATTCACTTAGTACCTGGTGAGCCGACCGACCTGGTGACCGACCTAAAGCCCCAAATCTCTGCCCAGGCCATAGAGAGACTAAGGCATCTCTATGGATTGGATAGACCCCTTCCCATCCAGTATCTGGACTGGCTGAGGAGGCTTGTTAGGTTTGATATGGGAAGGTCCTTTCTCGATAACCGCTTGGTGAGTCTAAAGATTTTAGAGAGGCTCCCCATTACCATAACCATAAACGTCTTATCCCTACTCTTCATCATCATCGTTGCCCTTCCCATAGGCATCGTCTCGGCTGTAAGGCAGTACTCCCTATTCGATAAGGCCACTACAGTATTCGTCTTCATCGGTTTTGCCATGCCCACCTTCTGGCTTGCCCTTCTATTAATGATCCTCTTCGGGATAAAGTTGGGCTGGCTCCCCATCTCTGGCCTAAGATCCCTTGCTTTTGCTCACCTTCCTTTCTGGGGGAGGTTAGTAGATATGGCGAGGCACTTAATCCTACCGGTCTTTGTCTCTGCCTTTGGCGGATTGGCCGGCCTCTCAAGGTATATGAGATCCAGTATGCTTGAGGTCATCCATCAGGACTATATTAGGACCGCCCGGGCCAAGGGCTTAAGCGAAAAAAAGGTCATCTATAGACATGCCCTGCGCAACGCCCTTCTACCCATCGTCACCATCCTGGGGCTCTCTATCCCTGGTTTGATTGGGGGAAGCGTAATCTTCGAATCCATATTCGCTATTCCGGGAATGGGGAGGCTCTTCTATGAATCGGTCATGGCAAGGGATTATCCAGTAATCATGGGAGGTTTGGTCATCGGTGCGATTCTGACCCTATTGGGGAACTTAATGGCAGATATTACCTATGCCTATGTCGATCCCAGGATAAG
>DLMW01000018.1:254-1625 GCA_002478245.1 bacterium UBP18_UBA7526 | reverse complement strand
TAGAAAGCTCAAGAGAAGCACTCTTTTAAAGATATATGCGAAGTAGAGATAATAACACCTAAGAGCAAAACTCTATAATCAACAGCGAAGCCCTGTTACCAGACGGTACAGGCGAAGCGTGGTAACTGGAGAATGAGGGAGGAAAGACTTTCTAAGATAATCTGGAGAAGGTTCCGGAGAAATAGGCTTGCTGTGGTCGGCGCTATACTGGTATTATCTCTATTTGTCATTGCCTCTCTTGCCCCCCTGCTCTCTCCTTATGATCCCGGTGAGATAAATGTCAAAAATATCCTTCTTCCTCCGAGTAAGACCCATCCTTTAGGAACGGATGAATTAGGAAGGGATGTCCTCTCCCGCATGATCTGGGCTTCCCGGGTCTCTCTAAAAGTAGGCTTCATTGCCGTGGGCATTGCCCTGGTCATTGCCGTCATTCTGGGCTCATTGGCTGGTTATTATGGAGGGAGGATAGACAATCTCATCATGCGCTCTGTAGACATCATGCTCTGCTTTCCCACCTTCTTTCTCATCCTAGCGGTAATCGCCATTTTGGAGCCCTCCATCACCAATATTATGGTTGTCATCGGCATTACCTCCTGGCCCGGGCTTACCCGGCTATTGAGAGCTGAGTTCTTGAGCCTCAAGGAGAGGGAATTCGTCGCCGCTGCCCGGGCCTTAGGAGCGAGTGATAGAAGAATCATCCTTAAACACATCCTTCCCAATGCTTTAGCCCCGCTGGTAGTTGCTGCTACCTTAGGGGTAGCGGGCGCAATACTGACCGAATCTGCCCTCTCTTTCTTGGGGATCGGGGTTCAGCCCCCCACTCCCAGCTGGGGGAATATCCTGACCAGTGGAGAGGTATACATCGACCTCGCCTGGTGGCTATCCCTCTTTCCGGGATTAGCCATCCTGATCACTGTCCTGGGGTATACCCTTTTGGGAGAGGGCCTGAAGGATGCCCTCAATCCCCGGCTATAAGGACGATAGACGAAGCAGGTGAGCAGGACGGTTTTTCAGATTTTGCTACAGTCTTTCTAAGACGAGCCCTGCACCGTATGGTGCAAGGGCGAGTCGCGCAACCGAGAGACGTTTCGGGGGTAGAATAATGCCCGGGAATTTATTAGAAGTAAAGGGCCTCACTACTTACTTCTATACTGAAGAAGGGATATCAAGGGCTGTGGATGGGGTGGATTTTGAGATAGGGGAGAGAGAGGTCCTGGGATTGGCTGGGGAGAGCGCCTGCGGGAAGACAGTGACCGCTCTCTCCATTCTTAGACTCGTTCCTTCCCCAGGCAGGATCGTAGGGGGAGAGGTCCTTTACAAAGACCGGGATTTATTGAAATATTCTGAAGATGAAATGAGAAAGGTAAGAGG
>DLMW01000018.1:0-125 GCA_002478245.1 bacterium UBP18_UBA7526 | reverse complement strand
AAATATTCTGAAGATAAAATGAGAAAGGTAAGAGGAAAAGAGATATCCATGGTCTTTCAGGAACCTACCACCTCCCTCAATCCCGTCTTCACTATCGGGGACCAGATCATAGAGGTCCTAATCCT
>DLMW01000069.1 GCA_002478245.1 bacterium UBP18_UBA7526 | reverse complement strand
TAACCAGGATTCGCTCCTTGCGCCTGGACCCCGAGAGGATAGGGATTGAGGAGGCGAAGTTAAGGGAAAAGTATCGGCCGACTGCAGAGCGGAGAGTAAAGAGCACCCTCATCTTAGAGGAGATCGCAAGACAAGAGGATATTGAAGTAGATGAAGAGGAGATAGAGAAAAGAATCCAGGAGATGGCTTCAAGCACCGGCCAGAAAAAGGAGGATCTGAGAGATTTTTTTAATAGAGAGAAAAGCCATCTCGGGGGCCTGAAAGAGGAGATAAGATTGGAGAAGGCATTGGATTTCATTGTAAATGAAGCAAGAGTAAAAGAAGTAGTACAGAGACGGAGAAAATAGGCGGAAGAGAAGTTTTCGGCGTTAAGAAAGGAGGTCTAAACGGGATGAATGAGAGGGAATTGAAGGAGAGATGGAAGTTAGAGGAACTGGCCGATATCTTTGTCGGCCTCATGAAACACCGCATCCTCTTCTTGGGTGCCAGTTCTGTGGATCAAGAAGGCCGACCGATAGTGACCGATATCGATGCCAATCGCCTCATCGGTCGCCTCTTATATCTGGAGTCAGAGGATCCTGATAAGGACATTGCCCTCTACATCAATTCACCAGGGGGGGCGGTAACTGGTATGCTCGCTCTCTATGATACCATTCAGTATATTAAGCCCGATGTCTCAACCATCTGCGTTGGTCAGGCAGTCTCAGCTGGCGCCCTGCTCTTAGCAGCCGGGAAGAAGGGGAAGAGGTTCGCCCTCTCCAATGCCAAGATTATGATCCATCAGCCCTCTGGAGGAGCGGTAGGTACGGCAGTGGATGTGGAGATTGAGGCCAAGGAACTCATGAGAACCAGGAGGAGACTGAATGAGATCCTGGCCAAGCATACCGGACAGCCCATAGAGAAGATCGAGAAGGATACGGCAAGAAACTTCTGGATGAGCGCCGAGGAGGCCAAGGCCTATGGGATCATTGATAAGGTAATCACCACCCGCAAATAACCCGAATCTAGGCGAACGGTAAAGCGTAAATGGAAGAAACAGGACACGAATAAATTCGCGTCAGGGAGAAGAAAGATGGCAGCGAGATTTGAAAGAAAGAAAAAGAGGGAGATAAAGATCCCCCCTAACCTACCCCTTCTACCCTTAAGGGAGATGGTAGTCTTCCCCCATATGATCATTCCTCTCTTTGTGGGTAGGGAGCAGTCCCTTAAGTCCCTAGATGAGGCCATGCTCCACAGCCGCCTCATCCTCTTAGTAGCCCAGAGAGCAGGAAATATTGAAAGACCCACTCCAGACGACATCTATGATATCGGTACTGTGGCCGAGGTCCTGCAACTCTTAAAACTCCCGGATGGCACAACCAAGATCCTGGTGGAGGGGATCTGTCGGGCAAAGGTGGTGAAGTATCTTTTCCAGGAGAAGTTCTTCCAGGTGAGGATAGAGAGGGCGGAGGAGGCCGTTCCCAAGACCGTGGAGATGGAGGGATTGATGAGAGCGGTCACCTCCCAGTTTGAGGATTATGTGAGGCTCAATAGAAAGGTTCCTCCTGAGACCCTGATGAGCGTAATAAATGTTGAGGAACCGGGGAGATTGGCCGATACCATCGCTGCCCACCTCACCCTGAAGACAAAGGATAAGCAGGCTATCTTAGAGGCCCTGGATCCCAGAGAGAGGCTGGAGAGGTTGGCCGAGATCCTGAACCGGGAGAATGAGATCCTGGAGATTGAGAAGAGGATCCGGAATAGGGTGAAGAAGCAGATGACCACTACCCAGAAGGAGTACTATCTCTCCGAGCAACTGAAGGCCATCCAGCAGGAACTGGGAAGGAAGGGTGAGGTAATAAGTGAGATCGAGGAACTTAAGGATAAGATCGAGCGCGCTAAGATGACCAAGGAGGCAAGAGAGAGCGCCTTAAAAGAGGTGGAGCGACTCTCCCAGATGCCCCCTATGAGCGCTGAGGCCGCGGTAATTAGAAACTATGTCGACTGGCTCATCTCTCTTCCCTGGGCGGTTGAGACTGAGGATAAGTTAGATATAAAAGAGGCGGAGAGAATATTGGAAGAGGACCACTATGACCTGAAGAAGCCTAAGGAGAGGATTTTGGAGTATCTTGCGGTGAGGAAATTGGTGGAGAGGATGAAGGGGCCCATTCTATGTTTTGTTGGTCCACCAGGGTGTGGTAAGACCTCCATAGCCCGATCCATTGCCCGTGCCCTGGGCAGAAACTTCGTTCGGATCTCCCTTGGTGGGGTTCGGGATGAAGCAGAGATCCGGGGTCATAGAAGAACCTATATCGGTGCCCTACCTGGTCGCATCATTCAGGCCATGAAGAAGGCCAAGAGTAGAAACCCAGTCTTTTTATTGGATGAGGTGGATAAGATTGGGAAGGACTTCCGGGGGGATCCGGCAGCTGCCTTATTGGAGGTCCTAGATCCAGAAGAGAATAAGGCCTTCAGCGACCACTACCTTGAGGTGGACTTCGACCTCTCCAAGGTACTATTCATTACCACAGCAAATATCAGGGACTTCATCCATCCCACCCTTCTGGACCGCATGGAGATCATCGACTTTCCTGGCTATACTCAGGAGGAGAAACTGAAGATTGCTCAAGAATTCCTGGTAGCGAAGCAGTTCAAGGCCCATGGAATAACTCAAGAAAACCTCTCCTTCTCTCCAGCTAGCATCCTGCACATCATCAATAGGTACACCATGGAGGCTGGGGTAAGAAACTTAGAGAGGGAGATTGAGGCGATATGTAGGAAGGTAGCCAAAGAGGTGGCCAGGAAGGGCAAAGGCTTCCACCTTCGGGTGGGGAGAAGGGCTATCGAAAGGTACCTCGGACCACCGAGGTATCGCCCGGAAGAGGCCCTGGAGAAGAAGGAGGTTGGGGTAGCCACAGGGCTGATCATAGGACCCGCGGGAGGAGAACTAGCCACTATAGAAGCCACAGTGATGAGTGGTAGGGGAGAGAGGGAAGGGCTCGTCTTGACTGGAAGGCTACGGGAGGTCATGCAGGAGTCTGCCCGGGCTGCCCTATCCTATATCCGTTCGCGAGCAAAGTCTCTGGGCATACCGGACGACTTCTACAAGAATGTGGACCTCCACATCCACGTTCCCAAAGGAGCCATCCCCAAGGATGGCCCCTCTGCTGGGATCACCATGGCCGTTGCCCTGGCCTCTGCTTTAACCAAGAGAAGGGTGAAGAATAATGTGGCCATGACCGGTGAGATTA
>DLMW01000025.1:4422-6186 GCA_002478245.1 bacterium UBP18_UBA7526 | reverse complement strand
AGAAAGCGATTAAAGATAGAGTATAGAAATCAGGAAGTCGGAGTATACGAACCTGATTTCATCATTGATGATAAAATTATTGTTGAGATCAAATCTGTACCACATCTTCCAAAAGTTTATGAGAAACAGTTATACTATTACTTAAAAGGCAATAAATATAAACTGGGTTATTTAGTGAATTTTGGTTCGGACAAAATCGATATCCGCCGACGAATTTTATAATTCGTGTCAATTCGTCTTTAATTCGTGAAGATTCGTGTATACGGAGCGAAGCGATATGGCGAAAGCAGAATTGGAGCTGCGACCAAAACTTGTTCAGAGATTGAGGCTTGCTCCCCAGATACGCCAGACTTTGGGGCTGTTGCCTCTCTCCAATATCGAACTGGCCTCTCTCATTCGAAAGGAGTTAGAGGCCAATCCCCTTCTGGAAGAAAGGGAAGAGATTCCAAAGGTAGAGAAGGTAGCGCCTTCTAGGGAAGAAGAGAAGGGGGCTACTTCTGATTGGGTAGAGTACCTTGAGGATTACGATCGGGGTGTATACCCTACTCAAGAAAGAAGGGAACCCTTCCCCATAGAGAAGGTAGTAGCCCAGAAGCCTACTCTATCAGAACACCTCCTGCGCCAGTTAAGGCTCTCCACATCGGATAGAATGGCTCTAAAGATTGGGGAACAGATTATCGGCAATCTGGATAGGAATGGCTATCTAAAAGTCCCCTTAGCTGAGATAGCAAAGGCTCTTAAGGTGAGGGAGAAGGAAGTTGCCGAGGTATTAAGTTTAATCCAGACCTTTGATCCCGTTGGAATAGGAGCCAGGGATGTAAAGGAATGTCTCTTAATCCAGATTAGGCACCGTAAATTAAAGAAGCCCCTTGTTTTCAAGATAATAAAGGAATACTTAGAAGATCTGGGAGAGAGAAGATATGAAAAAATTGCCAAATCTTTGGGTGTAAAAATAAAAGAGGTTCAGGAGGCAGCAGACTTCATCTCCACCTTAGAGCCCAAGCCCGGCCGCTCCTTTGGGGAAGAGAGTGCCCAGGCGGTAACCCCTGATATCATTCTTACTAGAGTGGGTAGAGAATATGTCATCGCCCTGAATAACGAAGGACTTCCTCAATTACAGATCAGCCCTCTCTATAAGAAGATGCTCGCTAAAGGAAGGAGAATTAAAAAGGAAGAGAGGGAATATATAAGGAATAGATTGAATGCTGCTATTGGCCTAATAAAGGCCATAGAGCAGAGGGAGAGAACCATCTATAAGATTACGGAGAGTATCGTCAAGCTAGAGAGGGATTTCCTGGAGAAAGGGATTGACTATTTAAAACCCCTTACCTTAAAAAGGGTTGCTCAGGATGTAGGAATGCATGAATCGACAGTAAGTCGCGCCACAAGCAATAAATATATCCAGACCCCTCAAGGGGTATTTGAACTCAAACACTTCTTTACCTCTGGGTTCGGTCCGTCCGTCGAGGGCGGGTGGACCTCTTCAAGAAGTATAAAAGAGGCCATTAAAGACCAAATAGGTTCTGAGGATTCCAAGAAGCCCTTGAGTGATCAGAAGATAGCCAATATCCTCACCGCTAACCTAGGCATCAACATCGCCAGAAGAACAGTAGCCAAGTATAGGGAGGAAATGAGGATCTTGCCCTCCCATCAAAGAAGACGCTACTAAAAACTGATATCTAAAAAGGCCCCAATCCTCTCGGGGCCTTTCCGCTTGACCCGTCCCTTCCTACTACAAAGAGATACCTCAAGATAACCCCTTCG
>DLMW01000025.1:1911-4195 GCA_002478245.1 bacterium UBP18_UBA7526 | reverse complement strand
AAGCAGATTCTTTCCCCCAGACCCCCTAATCCTCAGTATCGGAATTTATTCAAATTCCGATACCTTAAAATGACGGCGCGCTAAAGCTCTCCTTTCGTCTTTTGCTTATTGAGATACCTAAAATAAGAGAGGTACAAAAAATTTGACAAACGGATAAAGCTGTGATATATTAAATAAAAGATATTAAAATGTAAAAGTAAAGTAGTAAATTATAAGGTTTTCAGGAGTGAAGAATGAAAAAGACGAAAATTTTAACCTTTACTGGTATGATACGCAAGGAAGAAAAAGGATATTCTGCTTTTTGTCCCGAGTTTGAGGTAGCCAGTTGCGGAGATACTATTGAAGAGGCAAAGAAGAATCTAATTGAAGCGGTAGAATTATATTTAGAAAGTGCCCAGGATCTGGGTATCTTGAAGGATACCTTAGAAGAAGCAGGATTCAGTGAAGAAAATGATGTTATCTCTGCTCATGAGTACACTGCTTCTATGACCGCTCATTTAGTAAAAACATAAATGCCCAAGCTGCCTATCGTCTCTGCTAAAGAAATTATTAGTATCCTGAAGAAGGAAGGCTTCGTTATTACTAGACAAAAAGGAAGTCATATCGCGCTTCATAAAAAGACTCCTGAAGGAATAAAGTTAGTTGTGGTTCCCAATAAAAGGAACATCCCCAGAGGAACACTACGAGCCATTCTTCATAAGGCAGGGATCTCAAGAGAAAGATTCTTTGAGTTAAAATGACGGCGCGCTAAAGCTCTCCGCCGCCTATTGCTTATTGAAGTTCTGATACCTCGAAATAAAAATTACGGCACCAAAAACCAAAGAAATAAGACTTTAGTCTTTACAGATAAGAAATGAGCCCCGATCTTTTCGGGGCCTTTTTTTCTGGGGAGTAACTGATGCCAAAGAAGAAAGTCTTTAAGATAATATTGGGAATGATAGAGGTATCGGAATTTTAATAATTCCGACATCGATGATTAGGGGGTCTGCCCTTCGGATCCTCGGGATACCAGAGGGAAAGGAAATAATCTGATTTCCCCAGGGGGTAAGAGGCGAGGTAAAGGCATGCTTTGCCGACCGCCAGCCGCCAGCGGCGTGCCTCGCCAAAGGCGGAAGGGGTGATGTATCACCATTTCTTGAGGCAAAATGAAGGAGGAGAGAATGATAAGGGCCATTTATGGATTCTCTAAAGACCTAGGGCCTTTTAAGAGAAAGGATGAAGAAGAGATCGCTAGAATGGTAAAGGATTGGGGAGTGAATGCCGTCTTCGGTGGCTATGAAGACCCGGAATTAATAGAGGCTCTTCATAAGCAAGGAATAAAGGTCTATGGGACGGTGGGCATCTTTGGCGGAGAGGAATACTGGAAGAGGTATCCTGAGAGTCGACCGATAAATGATGAAGGAAGGTTAATTGAGAAGGACGGATGGTATGCAGGGGTCACCCCAACCATAGAGGCAATTCGCCAAGAAAAATTAGCGAGAATAGAGAAATTAGTAGCATCGGATGGCGATGGCATCTGGCTCGATGCTCTCAGATGGCCCGGCTACTGGGAAGTCCCTACCCCCAGGATAGAGGAGACCTCCTTCGATCCCATTACCTTAGAAAAGTTCCAGGAAGATACTAAGATCCGGGTCCCTAAAGAATTACTGACCGCAAAGGAGAAGGCATCCTGGGTTCTAAAAAATTACGAAAGAAAGTGGAGGGATTGGAGATGTAAAGTAATTACAGACTTCGTGAAAGAGGCAAGAGGAATTACCAGAGGAAAAACCTTGGGATTATTCACTGTCCCCTGGCAAGAGAAGGACTTCGGCAATGCCCTCAGAAATATAATTGGCCAGGACTATCCTTCTTTGGGAAAGTATGTCGATCTTTTCTCCCCAATGGTCTATCACAGGATGTGTGGAAGAAGGACTGAATGGATTGGAGAAGTGGTAGAGTATGTTCATAAAGAATCAGAGAAGCCCGTCCTTCCCATCATCCAGGCAGGGAACATTTCTTCCCAGGAATTTGAGAAAGCAATAAGGGCCGCCATTGGAGCAAAGGGCTCAGAAGGGGTGATCATCTTCACCATCAAAGATGTCTTAAGGGAAGAAAAACTTTCAATAGTGAAGGATATCTTCTCCTCTCTTCCTTAAAGAGAATTTAGCTCGGTTAGAGAGTATCTGAAGAATGAGGCAAATTTTGCATTAGAGTTACATCGCCAGCCAGGATTCTTTCTTTTTTTCCTTCTTTTGTTTTTATGATCAATGCCCCGTCGGAATCGATGTCTATCGCCTTTCCGTAA
>DLMW01000025.1:519-1799 GCA_002478245.1 bacterium UBP18_UBA7526 | reverse complement strand
CCTTTCCTTCTATGATTCTTCTCCCAGAGACCGCTTTCACTCTCTTTCCTAATGTGGCCGAGAGATTCTTCCACTCCTTTAAAATAGGGGCAAAACCTTTTTTCTTAAAGAGAAGATAAAAATCCTCTATCTCTTTAAGCATCCTTCTGGTAAATTCTCCTCTATCGATTCTTCTTTCCAGTTCTTCTTCTAGTGAAGTAGTATTTTCCCGAAATTCTATAGGAAATTCTTTAATACCTACATTTAGATTTACTCCAATCCCTATCACTACATAATTGACCCTATCCTGTTCTGCGCCCATCTCAGTCAATATCCCACACACTTTCTTTAACCGGGAGCCGAGTAAAACATCATTGGGCCACTTTATGAAAGCATCCAGGGAGTAGAGTTTCCTTATTGTCTCTGCTACTCCCAAGGCAGCGATAACCGTCATCCCCGGCGCTTGGGTAGGGATAATCTTGGGCTTTAGGATTATAGAGATCCATAACCCACCGAAAGGTGAGAACCATTCTCTTCCCAGGCGCCCCTTTCCCTTTATCTGGACCTCAGCGATAACTATCGTCCCCTCCCCTATCCCTTTCCGTGCCAACTCTAGGGCAAAGTCATTCGTTGAGCCGATCTCCTTAAAGTAATATATTCTCTTTCCCAGGATTTTAGTCTTTAAATCTCTTTTTATCTCATAGGGTAGGAGAAGATCGGGAACCGAGACTAAGGAATAGCCCAATCTTTTTTGGCTGGCGATCTTATAACCTTCTTCTTTTAGGACCTTGATATGCTTCCAGACAGCGGTCCTTGAAATTTCCAGTCTCTTACTCAGTTCTTCCCCGGAGATATATTCTTTTCCTCGTTGATAAAGAAGACCCAAGATTCTTTCTCTCAAAATTCCTCCTATGTCATAATATCTAGACTGATGTCTAGGGCTTTTGCAGAATGGGTCAGGGCACCGATAGAGATTCTATCTACCCCTGTCTTAGCAATCTCTCTCACATTCTCTAAAGTTATTCTTCCCGATGCCTCAATTATAGGTTTACCGTGAACGGTTAACCGTGAACCATGAACCAAATTTACTGCCTTTTTTATATCTCGAAGGTCTAGATTATCGAGCATTATAATATCTACCCCTGCTTTTAGTGCTTCTTCTACCTCTCTTAGATCCTTGGCCTCCACCTCAATCTTCATCCCCCTCGGTATCCTCTCCCTCATTCTTTCTACCATACCCTTTAAATTTTTCATTTTGCATTTTGCATTTTTTATTAGTCTTCTCCCCAGATCTCAATCTC
>DLMW01000025.1:0-247 GCA_002478245.1 bacterium UBP18_UBA7526 | reverse complement strand
AGGGTTTCACCCTTTCCACAAATTGGTTGGTCAGGGTAGCGATTCCCGATAGTCTCTGCAAAAAATTCAATGCCGTCCTTTCTCCAGTCAATATGCTCCCTGCATCCCCGCTCACCTCAGCGATCACCTCTCCTTTCTTTACCTTTTCTCCATCTTTCACTTTCGCTTTAAATACGACCTGTGAACTCCGAACTAGAGCCTCTTCAAACACTAACCTTGCCACCGGCAAACCAGCAATAACTCCTTC
>DLMW01000041.1:3785-8648 GCA_002478245.1 bacterium UBP18_UBA7526 | reverse complement strand
AGTATCTCCGAAGGAGATATCTTATGGCTAAGCTGGCATTTATCTTCCCTGGTCAGGGCTCGCAGGAAGTAGGGATGGGAAGGGAGCTATACGATAACTTTCCCAAAACAAAGGAGATATTTCAGAAGGCGGATGAGGTCCTGGGCATGGGTTTGGTAAGACTAATCTTTGAAGGCCCGGAGGAAGATTTAAGGGCGACCATAAATGCCCAGCCAGCGATATTTATGGTGAGCATAGCATGTTATGAAGTATTAAAGGAGAGAGGAGTAATTCCCGGAGCCGTTGCCGGGCATAGCCTTGGAGAATACTCCGCCCTAGTAGCAAGCGGAGCAATAGACTTTGAAGATGGATTAAAATTGGTGAGGAAGAGGGGAGAGTTTATGCAAGAGGCAGCAACCAAGCATCCCGGAGGAATGGCGGCCATCATGGGATTGGATACCAATAAGGTGGAGGAGATCTGCAAGGAAGCCTCTTCTATTGGGGTAGTGGTCATCGCCAACCTGAACTCCCCTGGCCAGGTGGTTATCTCTGGTGAGAAGAAAGGAATCGCTGCCGCGATGAGAATAGCGGAAGAGTGGGGAGCAAAGAGGGCCATTCCCCTGAAGGTCTCTGGTGCCTGGCACTCCCCTCTAATGGAATCAGCAAGAGAGAGGTTGGCCCAGGAGATTGAAAAAACTGATTTCGGTGATCCCCAAATTCCTTTAGTAGCCAATGTAAGTGCTGATTATGTCAGGGATGCGGGAAGCATAAGGAGGGCCCTTATCGATCAGGTATGTGGAGTGGTCCATTGGGAAGATTCCATGAAGAGGATGATGGGGGACGGCTTCCAGACCTTCATTGAGGTTGGTCCGGGAAGGGTTTTGAGCGGTCTCTTGAGAAGGATAAGTAGAGAAGTGAAGATCCTGAATGTCGAGGATAAGGTGAGCCTGGAAGAAACCCTTTCTCAGTGCAAAGTTATCGATGAAAAATTAGCAATGTGAGATGGATCAAGAGAGAGAACCAAAGAAAAATAGAGATAATCTGGCAGATGCGTTGTGGGACATCATCTGGCTCCAATTATGAGGAAGCTTGCGGTGCTGAATCTTATTCACAGATTAGGCATTGTATTGAAGGAACTTAAAGAATCCCGATTTTGGTTTACTGTACTAAGATGCTACCAGCACGGCAGATTGAACCAATTATTCAAGAATGTGAAGAACTCTGTGCTCAAGAGCATTGTCAGGGCAAAAAAGAACAAATAATTTCCAATCGCTAATTTTGCATTTTGCATTGAAATAGTACCGGGAGGCTTGCTATGCGTTTAAAGGATAAGGTGGCTCTGGTTACAGGAGGGGGAAGGGGAATTGGGGAGGCCATTGTTCTTGCCTTAGCAAAGGAAGGGGCAGATATTGTGGCCTGCGATATTAACTTAGAGAATCTAAAGGAAGTGGCAAGGAAAGTAGAAAAGTTGGGTAGAAAAATTCTCATTCTAAAGACCGATGTCTCTGAGGTGAGGGAAGTGGATGAGCTGGTAAAAAAAGCACTTGACAAATTCACTAAAATTGATATATTAGTAAACAATGCTGGGATTACCCGGGATAACCTCATCCTCAGGATGAGCGAAGAGGAGTGGGACCAGGTCTTAGATATCAATCTTAAAGGGGCCTTCAACTGCCTGAAGGCGGTCGCCCGGCCCATGATGAAGGCCAGATGGGGCAGGATAATCAACATTTCCTCTATAGTAGGGATGATGGGAAATCCCGGCCAGGTGAATTATGCCGCCTCCAAGGCTGGGATCATTGGCCTGACGAAGTCAGCAGCAAAGGAGCTTGCCTCCCGGGGAATAAATGTCAATGCCATCGCCCCGGGATTCATAAAGACCGCCATGACCGAGGCCCTGAGTGATGAGGTAAAAGAGAGACTCTCCAGCCAGATTCCTCTGAAGAGATTGGGGGAAGTGGGAGACGTTGCTAACCTGGTAGTCTTCTTAGCCAGTGACGATGCCAGTTATATTACTGGAGAAGTAATAAAAGTAGATGGCGGTATGCTGTAGGCGCGAATAAAATAACGCGAATAATTCGCGGTTAGCGACCCAAACAGTAGGCAATACAAAGAAATTCGGTATACTAGGAGGTGGAGAGAATGGCCATTGAGGAGAAGGTGAAGCAGATCATTGTCGATCAGCTGGGAGTGAATGCGGAAGAGGTAACGGATGAGGCATCCTTCATCGATGATTTAGGAGCGGACTCACTGGATACTGTGGAATTGATTATGGCCTTAGAGGAGGAGTTTGACATCGAGATCCCGGATGAGGATGCGGAGAAGATTACCAAAGTGGGAGAGGCGATAGAGTATATTAAGGAGCATACCAAGAAAGAATAAGACGCGAATCATTCGCGGCAATTTGCGTCTAGGAGAGAAAGTGGAAAGCAGGGTAGTTATAACTGGAATAGGAGCAATTACTCCAATCGGAAATAGTGTCCCAGAGTACTGGGAGGCCCTCTCCCAGGGTAGATCGGGAATAGAAAGGATAACCCTCTTCGATGCCCGCCAGTTCTCCTCTCAGATAGCAGGAGAGGTGAAGGGCTTCGCGCCAGAGAAGTACATCGATAAGAAGGAAGTGAGGAGGATGGATAGGTTCGCCCAGTTTGCTTTGGCAGCGACTTCAGAGGCCATGCAGGATTCAAAATTGGACCTATCCAGAGAGGATCCCAAGAGGATCGGGGTCTTGCTCGGCTCTGGTATCGGAGGTCTGGGGACTATTGAGAGGGAGCATAAGGTCCTTATAGAGAAGGGTCCCAGGAGGGTCTCCCCCTTCCTCATTCCCATGCTCATCATCGATATGGCCTCTGGCCTGGTCTCCATAAGGTATGGCTTGAAGGGACCCAATAGTGCGGTAGTCACTGCCTGTGCCAGCGCCGCCCATGCCACAGGGGATGCCTTCAAGCTCATCCAGAGAGGGGATGCCGAGGTCATGATTACTGGAGGGGTGGAGGGCTGCATAACCCCATTAGGCCTGGCTGGCTTCTGCTCCATGAAGGCCCTATCCACCAGGAATGATGAACCCCATAAGGCCTCTCGACCCTTTGATAAGGAGAGGGATGGCTTCGTTATGGCTGAAGGGGCAGGGATAATTATCCTAGAATCCTTAGAGCATGCCCAGGCCCGGGGAGCGAGGGTCTATGCGGAGATGGCTGGCTATGGGGCAAGCGGCGATGCCTATCACATGACCGCTCCTGTACCAGAGGGAGAGGGCGCGGCCCAGGCCATGGAGATGGCTTTAGATGATGCTAGGATGGCCCCAGAAGAGGTTGACTACATCAATGCCCATGGGACATCGACCCTCTTGAATGATAAGTATGAGGCCATGGCCATTAGGAGGGTCTTTGGTGAACATGCTCAAGAGCTTCCGGTAAGTTCCACTAAATCCATGACCGGCCACCTCTTGGGGGCTGCAGGAGGGGTGGAACTCATCGCCTGCCTTCTGGCCTTAGAGAAAGGAATCATCCCTCCTACGATAAATTATGAATATCCTGATCCCGAATGTCAGGGGCTGGACTTCGTTCCCAACCAGGCCAGGAAGAAGGAGGTCAAGGTGGCCATGTCCAACTCCTTCGGCTTCGGTGGCCATAATGCGGTCCTGATCATCAAGAAGTATGAAGAGTAATGCCCAAAAATTTTGGAATAAGAGATAACAAACTTCTCAAAGAGGCCCTGACCCACCGGTCCTATATCCATGAGTATAGAGTAAAGGGTTTAAAGGATAATGAGGAACTGGAGTTTCTGGGGGATGCTGTCTTAGGCCTGGTAATTAGCGACTATCTCTATCGAAGATATCCAGAATACTCCTGTGGGGAGTTATCCAAGTTAAAGGCCGTCATAGTCAGTGAGAAAATACTCTCCAAGCGGGCCAAGACCCTGGGGATAGGGAGGTATCTTCTTCTAGGCAAGGGGGAGGAGAGGGCAGGGGGAAGAGATCGGCCTTCTATCCTCTCCGATGCCCTGGAAGCAATAATCGGTGCTCTCTATTTAGATCGCGGGCTGGAGACAGCCCGCCATTTTATTCTAAGAGAATTTAGCGAAGAGATCGATTCTCTGGTTAAGAGGAAGTATCTTCAGGACTATAAGGGCTGGCTGCAGGAGATTATTCAAGCCAGGTTTAAGAGGAAACCGCGTTATCAGGTCATTGGAGAGAGAGGGCCACAGCATAGGAAGGTCTTTACCGTAGAGGCCAGGCTGGGCAAGAGGGTTATGGGCAGAGGCCGGGGAAGGAGTAAGAAGGAGGCTGAGCAGAGAGCTGCCCAACAAGCCCTAGTAAGGATGGAAAGTGAGAAAGTGGAGAGGTAAAGTGCAAAAGTCAAATTGCAAAATACAAATTTTTTGTTTACCGATTACTGGTTACTGTTCACTCCGACTGAAAGGAGGATACCAGATAAAAGTCAACTAGATTCTTCCTGAGACAATAGTCCTCCTATCTGGTAAAGTGGATGAACTTATCTCTGGACCAGCAATAAGTACCGGGGCAGAAGATCGATCTTATCTGTCTTGGCATCCTTATTCGGGTTCTCCTTTCGCGTATCTGGGGGATTGATCACCTCTACCAGAAGGCCTGACTGCTGGATATGGTAGACGAGGTTCAGGTGATAGTGGCCACAGCCCAGAAATATCTTCTTACTTGAGGCACTCTTTGCCGCAGTCTTTACCTTCTTCAGGAAGAATTTTAATTCATGTTGCTTATTGGCAAACTCAAAGGGCTTAACCAATACATCTCCAAAGAAGTTGACCACGGCTGCTTTATGGTTAAACTTACCGATCTCGATGGGCACATAGAGAAGCTTAAGACGGTTTGTACTGCTCTAATGCCTCTCTTAATGCCCGGTTACC
>DLMW01000041.1:0-3599 GCA_002478245.1 bacterium UBP18_UBA7526 | reverse complement strand
ATGGTATGCCTCCTTAAAATTTGTTTTGTGCCTAGGGCATCCCCTTCAGGATACCATCTTTCATTAAAACCCTAAAAGGTGGAGATTTATTTAAAAACATACCTCTAGCTTACTGTATTTTTAAAAGAAAGGAGGGAGGGTGTGATAGAAACTTTTAGACTAAAGAAACATACTTCTTTCTATCATACCAGGAGAATATGGAATACTTCTTGACTGAAGAGCAGGTCATGATCCGGGATTTGGCGAGGAAGATCGCAGAGGAGAAGGTCGCCCCAAAGGCCAAAGAATTGGATGAGAAGGGCGAGTTCCCTTGGGGGATAATAGAGGTCCTGGCCCAATCCGACCTCTTCCGGGTCTTCTTGCCTACAGAGTATGGGGGATTAGGAGGAGGGGTCTTGGAACTCTGCTTAGTGACTGAGGAATTATCCAAGGCGTGTAGCGGGGTGGCGGTAAGTTACGCCGCCAGCGCCCTGGGCGCCTTTCCCATCCTCTTATATGGAACAGAGGAACAGAAGAAGAAATATCTCCCAGATATTGCCAGTGGCAAGAAATTGGCGGCCTTTGCGCTAACAGAACCCGAAGCCGGCTCTGATGCCAGTGCCCTCCAGACTATGGCAGTAAAAAAGGACGACCATTATCTCCTAAATGGAACGAAGTGCTTCATCACCAATGGAGGGGAGGCAGAGATCTATACCATTATCGCGATGACGGATAAGAAGAAGGGGGCAAGGGGAGCGAGCGCCCTCATCGTGGAGAAGGGAGCGGAAGGCTTTACCTTTGGGAAGAAAGAGGATAAGATGGGGATTCGGGCCTCAGCCACCCGGGAACTGGTCTTTAGTGATTGTAAAGTCCCCAAAGAGAATCTAATCGGCAGAGAAGGGATGGGATTCCTTGTGGCCATGAAGACCTTTGATAGTTCCCGGCCGGGCATCGGTGCCCAGGCGGTGGGCATTGCCCAGGGAGCCCTGGATCGGGCCATCGATTATGCTCGCCAAAGGGTTCAGTTCGGCCAGCCCATCTCCTCCTTTCAGGGGATACAGCATATGTTAGCCGATATGGCTACCCAGGTGGAGGCTGCCCGGGCCTTAGTCTATGCTGCAGCCCGGATGGTGGATAAGGGATGTAAGGATATTGCCCGACCCTCTGCCATGAGTAAGCTCTTTGCCAGCGATGTGGCCATGAAGGTGACTACCGATGCTGTTCAGATATTCGGGGGCTATGGCTATATGAAGGAATACCTGGTAGAGAAGATGATGCGGGATGCCAAGATCACCCAGATCTATGAGGGAACAAACCAGATCCAGAGAAATATCATTGCCTTAGCCTTGATTAAAGAGGCAGCCAAAAGGAAGAAGAAATAACCACAAATTTCAAGGGAACCACAGATTTTCAATCCAATTTTTGTGGATAATAAAAGCTAGGAGGGATAAGGAAGTAAAGAAAGTCGATGGCTACGACCTGATCGCCATCGAGGAATACTTGCTGGTTTAGATTTTAGTCTCTACCTATGAGAGGATTAGTCTAAGTAGGTGTTAAGTACTTTTGCTGGAAACATTCCTCTGACGGTCGTCATTAAATTGTTTCCCCAAAATATTGGAAGAGCCACTATGTCTTGGGAGATGTAGCGGCTCTTTTTGTTTGCATTTTTGGGGCTTGTATTATATAATAAGAGAGGAAATAGTTAGAGTACCTCTGGTAGAGGAAGGTGCGGGATGAAGATTATCGTCTGCATTAAGCAGGTTCCAGATACTACGGATATCAGGATTGATCCCAAGACAAATACCCTGATAAGGGAAGGGGTTCCCTCTATCATTAATCCCTTCGATACCTATGCCATTGAGGAAGGGGTGAGGCTGAAGGAGAGGTATCAGGGGAAGGTTACCGTGATATCCATGGGCCCTCCCCAGGCAGAGGATGCCTTAAGAGAGGCCATATCCTTAGGGATAGACGAGGGGGTATTATTATCCGATAGGGCCTTCGCTGGTGCCGATACCTTAGCTACTTCTTATACCTTAACAGAAGGGATTAGAAAGATAGGGAAGTTCGACCTCATCATCTGTGGGAAGCAGGCCATGGATGGTGATACCGCCCAGGTGGGACCAGGGATCGCAGAGAAACTGAACATCCCCCATGTCACCTATGTGAGAAGGATCGAAGAGATTAAGGGTGGCTACATTCAGGTCGAGAGATTAATGGAAGAAGGATATGAGGTAATCAGGATGCCCCTCCCAGCATTGATCACTGTGGTAAAAGAGATAAATGAACCGCGGATGCCCTCTCTTAGGGGGAAGTTAAAGGCAAAGAGCGCCCAGATAATCACTTGGGGAGCAGAAGACTTAGAGGTCGAAGAGAATAGGATCGGTCTTCAGGGTTCACCCACCCAGGTAATCAAGATATTTACTCCCGCACCTCGGGGAAGGGGGGAGATGATAGAGGGAACGCCTTCTGAGCAGGCAGCGAAGTTAGTAGAGAAGCTAAGGGAGAGGAAAATAGTATGAAGTTTACGTCAGTTCGTCAGTAGTATAGACGGATAGCGGTGTAAACATGATCGAGATTAGGATAACGGATAAGTGCCTTGGCTGTGAGAAATGCATCCCTAGCTGCCCCTATAATGCCATAGAGGTCGTTGATAAGAAAGCAATTATTCTAGAAACTTGCACTCTCTGTGGAGCATGCGTCACTTCCTGTCCTTTTGAGGCCATCGAACTTAAGAAGAAGGAAGTGAAGATGGCTGGCCTTGAGGAATATCGGGGAGTATGGGTCTTTGCTGAGCAGAGGAAGGGAAGGGTGCAGAGCGTGGTCTATGAGCTCTTAGGAAAGGGGCGAGAACTGGCCGAACAATTGAAGGTAGAATTAGCTGCTGTTCTACTGGGAGAGAAGAGGGAGGAAAGGGCCCAGGAACTAATCGGCTATGGAGCAGATAAGGTCTATCTTGTGGACCATGAGAAACTGGAGGACTTCCGGGATGACTCCTATGCCGATGTCTTAGTCGATGTGATTGGAGAATATAAGCCAGAGATCGTCTTGGCCGGAGCAACATCCATCGGAAGATCCCTCATCCCCAAGGTAGCCGCGCGCTTAGAGACCGGACTTACCGCAGACTGCACGGGATTAGATATCGATGAGGAGAAAAAGATCTTACTCCAGACCCGGCCTGCTTTTGGAGGGAATATCATGGCCACCATCATCTGCCCCAATCACCGACCCCAGATGGCCACAGTAAGGCATAAGGTGATGAAGGAGGCTCCCTTTGATAGGAATAGGAAGGGAGAGATCATTAGGATAGAGGTCGATCCTAAGAGAATCCCCTCAAGGACAGAGGTAATTAAGATGGTGGAGAGCATGGAGGAGACGGTTCTTTTGGAGGAGGCGGACATCATCGTCTCTGGAGGAAGGGGACTGGGGGCACCAGAGAACTTCAAACTCATTGAGGAATTGGCCAAGACCCTAGGAGGAGCAGTGGGTGCCTCGCGAGCCACAGTGGATGCCGGCTGGATCCCCTATGCCCATCAGGTGGGCCAGACAGGGAAGACGGTCTGTCCCAAGATCTACATCGCCTGCGGGATATCGGGTCAGATCCAGCACCTGGCGGGCATGCA
>DLMW01000042.1:30481-33417 GCA_002478245.1 bacterium UBP18_UBA7526 | reverse complement strand
CCACCACTTTTAAAGTTGGATTGGCTTAAAAGTGGTGGGGGTTTATCTCAAGTGGAAACCTCCCCCATAGATACAAAGTTATCAACGGGGCAAGCCACTCTTAGGGGCTTTTGAACCAACCAGGGTTGATGTAGACTGCAGAGTAATTGCCAGCGCTCCCCCCACACCAGATGGCGTAGGTCTCGGCAGCTCCTTCATACTCATACTCGTTTCCCCAGGGATCTTGGGGGAGATTGCTGGTGGCGGTGGTTGTTCTCCTGAACTTCATGTAGGGTCCGGCCCAGCCAGCTTTATTTTCAGCATTTACAACCAAAGCATCCAGAGCGCCTGTTCCTCTANNCACTCTTACACCAGATGGTGTAGGAGGTAGCAGTTCCTTCGTAGCCATAGTCATTCCCCCAGGGATCGTCTGGAGTAGTAGCGCTGCTTCCTCTTTCGAACCTTCTGAACTTCATGTATGGTCCGGCCCATCCAGGAGCAGTATCCGAGGCTAGTTTGGCCAGACCAACAGTGGAGCCAGCCTTAGCATCTTCTATTGGATAGGTATCGCAGTCCAGGTAGTACATCTCCATAGCGGTAGTCATGGCATCCAAGTCTGCCCAGGCAGCGCTCTCCCTGGCCTTCTTCTGCTGGAGCATGAACCTCGGTAGAGCAACGGCAGCTAGAATCCCGACGATGACCACTACCACCATCAACTCAATCAGGGTAAAACCCTTCTCTCTCCTCATTCTTCTCACCTCCCTTCTTTTTCAATTTTACAAGTAACATTGAACAACTTTATAGTATCACAACGGATTCTCATTTGTCAAGGAATTTCGGAAACAGCACCGGATGTAGTAACCGTTATCCTTCCTGTCACCCCTCTCATACCTCTATTCCTTAAGGAGCCTCTCCATCTCCCTCACAGAATCATAGTCAGAATCCCTTGCCTCGGCATATCCCTCAAGACCGGTTCCGGGATAGAGGGCCTCCAGGATCTTTCTTCCTTCTGGCGACTGGCCTAATTGCAAGAAGGCTTTAGATATCTTCTCCACTAACCCCTTATCCAGGTCAGGTCTTATGGCAAGGGGCTCATTCGATATGGGTGGAGTGCGGGCGATGACCTTTAGTTCCTCTATCTTTTCTGGTTCTTCCTGGAAGGCAGACTTTCGGGCATCATCGAAGCAGGCCCCAGCAGCAAAGTTCTTATGATAGACATTCCAGACCACCCCATCGTGGGTTCCGGTAAAGAATATTCTTTCGAAGTCTCTATCCGGATCGATCCCCTCTTCCAAGAGAAGGACCTTGGGATAGAGGTAGCCTGAGGCAGACTCTCTATCTGTGAAGCAGAAGCTCTTACCCTTCAGATCATTTAAGGTATTAATCCCGGAATCTTTTCGGGCAATAATTATTGATCGGTAGGTGGCCGAGCCATGACGGATAGGCTTCAGGATGGCGTAGTAACCTGACCGCTCCTTCCCCTCAATATAGGATTTCGGTCCCAGAAGAACCAGGTCATATGCTTTCTTCTCCATCCCCTTAATCATGGCCCCATAGTCCTTTGCGAACTGAAAGCGAACCCTCATACCCAGCTCTTTTTCTAAATATCTGATTAAGGGCTGGGACCTCTTCAAAAGCCTCAAGACGTTCTCTGCTGGTACCCTTCCGATGACCAGGGCCTCTTTCTCTTCTTTGGCCCTAGCCCTTTCTACTACCTGGGAAGGAAGAGGGGCCCTTACAAAATTATAGTAGTAATAGCCCCCAAAAAATAAACCAAGAAGGAGAATTGGGATTATCCACTTTATTCTCTTAGCCATCTTTTTCCTTAGTTAAGATCTTCAAATCGGCAACTTTGTTGCCGTTATTCTACTATGGCGCTCATCTGGAAGATGGGAAGGTACATAGAGACCACAATGAAACCCACCACTACTCCCATACCCAGTATGAGAACGGGTTCTAAGACACTGGTTAGAGCGGCGACCGTGGTGTCTACCTCCCGGTCATAGACATCGGAGACCTTTATGAGCATACTATCCAGGGCGCCGGTCTCCTCACCCACAGCAATCATATGCACCACCATAGGAGGGAAGACCGGGTTCTTCCCTAAGGGACCAGCGATAGACTCCCCTTCCCTTATGCTATTATGGACCGCCACCATGGCCCGGGATATTACTTCATTCCCTGCCGTATCCCGAACGATTAATAAGGCCTGCAGGATAGGGACCCCGCTGGTGATCAGGGTTCCTAAGGTGCGTGCAAATCGAGAGAGGCCGCTCTTCCTTATCAGTTCTCCCAGGATGGGAAGCCTGAGTTTGATCCTATCCGCCTGATACCTTCCCCTCTCTTTTCTTACCCACATTCTATAGATGGTGATCAGGGCCAGAATGGCCAAGAGTACCAGCCACCAGAGACCCCTCAAGAAGTCACTTATTCCCATCATGATCCTTGTGGGAAGGGGGAGGATTAGACCAGCCTCAGTAAACATTCCGACGAAAGTAGGGATGATAGCAATAGTCAGGAAGAGGACCACTCCCAATCCCACTAGGGTGACCAGGGCGGGATAGATCATGGCCCCCCTCACCTTGGCCCTCACCGCCTGCTCCTTCTCACTGAACTCCGCCAGTCTTGCCAGGACGACCTCCAAGACCCCTCCTGCCTCACCGGCCTTAATCATATTGATATAGAGCTTGCTGAAGGTTCTGGGGTGCTTGGCCAAGGCGTCAGAGAAGGTGCTCCCTCCCTGAACGCTTGAGGCAATATCTTTTATCTGGACCTTGAGATTGGGGTTCTCTGTCTGCTCCCCTAAGACATTGAGGCTGCGTAATAGGGGAAGGCCAGAGTCGAGAAGGGTAGAGAGTTGCCTGGTGAAGGTTACGATATCCTTCCCCCTTATCCTCTTGCGCGTGAATATCCCTACAAAGGGTATCTAATATTCCACCCTTTGCTACCTTCTCCTC
>DLMW01000042.1:29964-30280 GCA_002478245.1 bacterium UBP18_UBA7526 | reverse complement strand
CCCCTAATACCCTTAATCATCGGTAAAGGATCAGTAATCAACCCATCTTCAAAGCAATCACCTTCAAGTTCTTCCAAAGAACGCATCTGGCTTACTAATCTGGGGCCAGTTTTTGCAACCGTTAGTAACTATCAACCCTCCGCCTGCTTCCCTTCTTCGGAAGGCTTCTTCTCCTCAGGGGGTGCTTCTTCCACTGCCGTAGTGGCCCGGGCAAGTTCCTCTATGGTCATCTCTCCCTTAATTATCTTCTGCCAGCCATCCTCGAAGAGGCTGCTCATCCCGGTCTCCCTTGCCTTGGCAGTAATTGCCGATGTAA
>DLMW01000042.1:25325-29884 GCA_002478245.1 bacterium UBP18_UBA7526 | reverse complement strand
CCCCTCAAAGAGGCTGCCCATTCCAGTCTCCCTTGCCCGGGCAGTGATTGCCGAGGTTGAGGCCCGGGTCAGGATGAGCTCCCTTAAAGGATCTTTCATAATTAATAGCTCTGCGATGGCGCTCCGACCATGGTAGCCAGTATGGCCGCACTCCGGGCAGCCTTTCCCCCGATAGAACTCGATCCCGGCGATATCTTTGGGAGCCAATCCGATATCCCTCACTACCCTAGGATCTGGGGTATAGGGCTCCTTACACTTCTTGCAGACCGTCCTCACCAGCCTCTGGGCAAGGACAGCCTCAACAGTGGAAGTAATTAAGAAGGGTTCGATCCCCATATCGATTAACCTGGTGATGGCTCCCGGAGCATCGTTGGTATGTAATGTTGAGAAGACTAAGTGTCCAGTGAGGGAGGCCTGGATGGCAAGCTGGGCGGTCTCCAGGTCCCTTATCTCTCCCACCAAGATGACATCCGGGTCCTGACGCAGGATATGCCTCAGGCCCCGGGCGAAGGTCAAACCGATCTTAGGGTTGATGGGCTCCTGGATGATCCCATGGAGCTGATACTCTACCGGGTCCTCTAGGGTTATGATCTTCAGTTCCGGCCTATTTATTCTAGCTAGGGAGGCGTACAATGTAGTGGTCTTCCCACAGCCCGTGGGCCCGGTAACCAGGATGATGCCGTTGGGACGAAGGATGAGTTCCTTTATCCTCTCCTCTATTCCTTTTGAGAAGCCAAGCCGCTCAAGATCCATCATGATGGTTGATTTATCCAGAACCCTCATGACCACGCTCTCCCCGAAGATGGTGGGAAGGCAGGAGACCCGGAGGTCAATCTCCCTTCCTCCCATGGTGAGCTTTATCCTCCCATCCTGGGGAAGCCTCCTCTCTGCGATATTGAGATCGGCCATGATCTTAAGCCGGGAGATAATCGCCGCCTGGAGATGCTTTGGAGGAGGGGCGATCTCATACAATACCCCGTCCACCCGATACCTCACCTTTAAAGTATCCTCAAAGGGCTCGATATGGATGTCAGATGCCCGATCCTTTATGGCCTGCATGAGGATAAGGTTGACCAGCTTTATGATGGGCGCCTCAGAGGCCATCCTCCTGAGGTCGGCAATATCCTCCTCTGGTATCTCCTCCCTTACCTCTGTTACCCCTCCACTCATGGACTCTATCATCTTCTCCACCGTCTCCTCCCCTACCCCATAGTACTTCTCTATGGCCCTCATCACCTCATCCTCCGGAGCAATGACCGGCTTCACCTCTCCCGGGACAATGAGCCTCAGATCATCTAAGGCATGGACATTTAGGGGATCGGCTAAGGCCACGGTCAGGACTTCCCCCTTCTTCTCAACCGGGATTGCTTTATAGAGATGGGCGAAGGGAGGGGAGATGGTATCCAAAATGCTTTCATCTATCTTACATTCTTTGAGGCTTATCACCTCCATCCCGAACTGCTTTCCTAAGGCATTTAATACCTCTTCTTCTGTGGCATATTTATTCTTAATCAGTATCTTTCCCAGTCTCTCATGGGTACTCCGCTGCTCCTGGAGAGCGCGCGCAAGTTGCTCTTCAGTAATTACTCCCAGATTCTTCAGTATCACTCCTAAGGGCCTCTGCTGAAAGGCAGGGGGAGGAGGAATTCTCCTGGGTCTTCTCTCTGCCATTATCTCTTCTCCTGAAGAAGTTTCTGCATCTCTTCCCTATCGTGGCACTTGGTCAGGGCCTCCTGATAGGTTATGAGCCCCTTCTGATAGAGCTCGAAGAGGGATTGGTCCATGGTCTTCATTCCGTATCTGGTTCCGGTCTGGATGGTGGAGAGGATCTTATAGGTCTTCATCTCCCTTATCATACTCCTGATGGCGGGAGTGACGACCATGATCTCAAAGGCCGCTACCCTTCCCTTGCCGCTTGCCCGGGGCAGGAGCTGCTGGCAGAAGACCGCTACTAAGGAGACAGAGAGCATTATCCGGATCTGCTCCTGCTGGTGGGGAGGGAAGACGTCTATGGCTCGATCCACGGTCTGGGAGGCAGAGTTGGTATGCAATGTGGCGAAGACCAAATGTCCGGTTTCGGCTGCCGTGATGGCAGCCTCGATGGTTGGCAAGTCCCTCATCTCTCCCACTAAGATGACATCTGGGTCCTGACGGAGGCCGCGCACCAGGGCCTCAGCGAAGGAGGGGGTATCGACACCCACCTCCATCTGGGTGACGAGAGACATCTTATGGGGATGGTAGTATTCTATGGGGTCTTCAACAGTGATGATGTGGCAGTCCTGCTCAGAATTTATGATATCGATCATGGTGGCTAAGGTAGTGGTCTTTCCACTTCCCGTGGGCCCAGTAACCAGGATGAGCCCTCTAGGAAGGGATAAGAGATCCCTCACTGAGGCGGGAAGGCCCAGTTCCTCTAAGGTGAAGAGCTTGGTGGGGATGAGCCTCATAGAGACAGCTACTGAGCCCATCTGCCAATAGATACAGACCCGAAACCTTCCTTTATCCTTAAAGGTATAGCCGAAGTCAGCCGAGCCCATCTCCTTTATCTGCTCCTGATATCTCTGGGGAGAGATGGCCTCCATAAATGATTGGGTATCCTCTGGCCTTAGGGGCTTCATATCTAAGGGGTGCAGTCTTCCATCAATGCGCAGTACTGGTGGCCGACCAACATGGATATGGAGATCAGAGGCATTACGATCCACAGCCATCTGTAAGAGTTTTTCCACTTCCAACATCCTATTCCTCCTCTTTCGCTTCGCTCAATGGCTATCTCTCCTACTTTATTCGATGTCCGCTTGGGTTACTCTCAATACCTCATCAATGGTAGTCCGGCCCAGGGCCACCTTCAGAAAACCATCCTCCCTCATGGTCCTCATCCCCTCTTCCCGAGCCTCCTTCTTGACCACGGTGGCCGGTGCCTTCTCCAGGACCAGGTCCCTTATCCTATCCGTAACAGGCATGATCTCAAAGATCCCGGTCCTTCCCCGATAACCAGTATAGGCGCAGGCTATACACCCCTTCCCTCTATATAACCTCCCTTCCTTCAGGTCCTCCTCCTTCTTATCTAAGAGGATGAGGTCTTTTCTGCTCGGCTCATAGGCCTCCGGGCACTCCGGGCAGACGGTCCTCACCAGTCTCTGGGCCATAACCCCGACGACACTACTGGAGACCAGGAAGGGCTTCACCCCCATATCCACCAGACGAGTAACGGCAGAAGGGGCATCGTTGGTATGGAGGGTGGAGAAGACGAGGTGACCGGTGAGGGCAGCTCTTATGGCGATCTCTGCTGTCTCCACATCCCTTATCTCACCGATCATGATGATGTTCGGTGCCTGGCGCAGGATGGAGCGTAGGCATCTAGCGAAGGTTAAACCGATACCAGGCTTCACCTGGGTCTGGTTTATCCCAGAGATGTGATACTCCACTGGGTCTTCAACCGTGATGATCTTGACGTCCGTGGTATTGATCTTATTGAGCGCTGCATAGAGGGTAGTGGTCTTCCCACTTCCTGTGGGGCCGGTGACTAAGAAGATCCCATTGGGTCTCTTGATCAAGGAATTGAATAGCTCTTCATGGCCGCTCAGGAACCCCACCTCCTCCAGACCAAGCATAACAGCTGACTTATCCAGGATCCTCATAACGATGCTCTCCCCAAATAAAGAGGGGAGGCTCGAGACCCGAAGGTCGATGTCCCGGTCCAGCATCTTGAGCATGATCCTTCCATCCTGGGGAAGCCTCCTCTCAGCGATATTCATTCCCGCCATGATCTTTATTCGTGAGAGCATGGGAGCCTGGAACCTCTTGGGAGGAGGGGTCTTCTCATGCAATACCCCATCTATCCTATATCTTATTTTGAAGGTCTTCTCAAAGGGCTCTAAATGGATGTCACTTGCCCTCTCCTTCAGGGCCTGCAGGATGATGAGACTGACCAGCTTTATGATGGGTGCCTCATCCACGATCTCCTCCAATTCTGGTGCCTCCGCTTCACGTACCACCCCTAACTCCTCCCCCATGCCGGCCACCATCTCCTCCACAGACTCTTCCACCAGACCATAGTGCCCTTCAATGGCCTTCATTACCTCGTCCTCACTAGCCACCACTCCCTTTACTTTACAGTCCAATAGAAGAGATAAATCATCTAAGGAACGGATGTCGAAGGGATCGGCCAGGGCTACGGTCAGAGTCTTCTTGGTCTTCTTTAAGGGGATTACTCTATAGAAGTGGGCGGTCCGGGCTGAGACGGCCTTCAGGGCTTCCTCACTGAATTTATAGTCCTCTAATTTTACCCTCTCCATCCCTAGTTGAGCAGCAACCAGATCTAGGATCTGGTCCATGGTGGCTAATTTCAGGCGGACGATGACCTTCTCTAATCTGGCCTTCTCCTTGCGCTGCTCCTCTAGGGCAGTAGCGAGCTCTTCCTGGGTGAGGAGCCCGCTTGAGGTTAATATCCTTTCTATGGTTCTCTGTCTCGCCTCTACCAATTGACTCCTCCTTTCTTTCTAATAATAGCATAGACACCTGGAGTTGTCAAACAAACGATTTAAATCATTTAAAATGTA
>DLMW01000042.1:17000-25065 GCA_002478245.1 bacterium UBP18_UBA7526 | reverse complement strand
GGAACTAAAGGTTACTGATTGAGGTATCTCAATCATTGGTAACTTAGGTGTAGATTTAGTAGAGCACTTAAGGCTCTTCCAAGGGCACCACAGATATCGCCAAAGGCTTTTGGGAAGGGGAAGGAGTAGGGGTCAGTATCCCGCATTAGAGGCCTTAAAGAGAATTAAAGAAAGAATTCCCTTTAAAATATTAGAGGTCCATCCGGATAATGATTCCACCATCGTTAATGCTCATGTTCTTTAGATTTACCCAGGAAGAGGGGATAAGGTTCAGTAGATCAAGACCCAAGAACGATGATCCCTACATAGGACTGGACCCATGTGAAGAAGATCTAAAGGCTATCTTCGTTACGATACCTTAGAGGAACTGGCGATTATTAATGACCTCTACAGATCGGAGGAAGGGTAAAGAGGAAGTATGACCTTCCTAAAACCCCCTACCAGAGATTAATGGAATCAGATCAGATTTCTAAGGAAACCAAGAAAGAACTGAAGGCTACCTACCTTGCCTTAAATCCCGCACAACTGAAAAGAACCATAGACATTAAACTGGATAAACTCTACCAGGAAAAGGGACGATCTCAAGAGGTTAAACCTGATTCAACCAGAAGTATTTCAGTTACCTACTTAAATGATTTGACACGACAAATTAACTTTAATGACTCCTTAGTTGAGCGGTGCATTTCACTTGCCCCGCTTGTGGATAGCTACTATTCCGCCTCGGGCGGGGGACTACTCTCTCTTTAGTAGCTTCTCCTGGAGCCTTTTGATCTTCTCTCTCTGCCTCTTGGTTGCTTGGGCATCATAAGTGATACTAATCCTCAGGACGCTGCCCTCTCCTGCTCCCTTGGGAAGCCTCTTGGCAGGGAAGAAGACCTGGGACCGATCCTCAAGCTCAATGACCGCGATTCCTTCCTCAATCCTATCAATCACTCCTCTCATTTGACACCCCCGTAGATAAAAGGGTTATTAACAGTTCCTATGGTAACCGAGATTAACCCCTATCTTTTATTCTCTCCTCCAGAGCCTTGGCTGCCTTCTCCACCTCTGGCTCTAATTCTGCCCCTCCTGTCTTGCGGCTATCAATGACTAGGAGGGGAAGAGGAGAGGCTCTTTTGAGCCTCTCTTCAGATTCTAAGAGAAGTTTTTCGAAGTCATCCTCTTTATAGTAGGACTCCATGAGGTCAGGAGGGACAATGTGGCTATCCAGGTCCTCTCCTTTCTTCTCTTGAAACCTTTTGATATTTCTTTGATAACAGACCTGGTAGGGAGCAAAGATATAGAGGATGAGGGATTTTGCTAGAACCTCAGGAGTGAAGTTGGAAAGGGCCTGGAGATATTTATTGCGGGCGAACTCAACGAAGATCATCCGATCTTCTTTCTCCAATCTCTTCATCCTCTCATTCACTATCTTCAATACCTCATCCACAATGCTCCAGTCAGTGACCTCAAAGCCCCCAGCCTTCCTTCTATGCCTCTGGAAATGGACATCCCGATCGAAGAGTTCTTTCAAGATGGGAAAGTCGTCTATCCTCATAAATTCCCTGGCCAGCCCACGTTCCTTCAACTTCTCAGTGAGCATCTCATAGATGACGCTCTTCCCGCATCCTGGACGGCCCAAGAGAAAGATGAAGGGATACTTAATAGTCATACTTCCTCCTTAACTATATCCGGGAATCTTACCGCTCCCAATTCTCTTAAACTATACCCACGGGCCATCCTAAAGAATAGTTTCCCAGTACAGACACAGTCAATCCAGGACTTATGCCTCCCAAAGGGTCTCTTTATTTTGAATTCTCTCATCATATCCTCTAAGCAGAGGTTTCTCTTCTTGAAGAGCATGCTCCCCATCCTGGCGGTATCGCAGACCCAGTTATCGGGCATTGGAAGATTGCATTCCCTCAAGCTTGCCCGTATGAAATCAACATCAAATCCCGCCCGATGGGCAACCAGGATGCTTCCCTTTATAAAATTTAGGAATTCGGGAAGGACCTCCTCTATGGGAGGCTTATCCTTCAGGGTCTCGGGATCTATCCTATTTACCGCTAAGGCCTGGGGACTGAAGTAATCCGTCTTGGGCCTGATCCTTCTGAAGAACCTTCCTAAGATCTTGGCCTTTCCATCTCTATAGGAATACTTCACCGCACCGAGCTCGATGATCTCTCCTCCCTCCTCCCTCTTCCCTGTGGTCTCGGTATCGATGACACAGATGATCTTCTCTCTCTTAGCCATGGCAACACTTTTTGTCAGGGGTAACAGAAAGGATAACGGTTACTAACAATTGCTTTTATAATAATTTGGGGTGGCGTAGCCACCTAATTTGGTAACTGTTAGTAACCTTTGCCGTTCCCCTTTTTACTTTGGGAGTAGGTCTTTAATATAGGCTGTCTCCTCTTTTAGAATCCTCTTCCTATTCTTCACTTGGTCCAGATGCTTATAGGCTGTCTCCAGGACGATGAGCTCTGGCTCAAGTCTTTTCACAATCCCAAAGTATCTCTTGAGGTTTTCTTTCTTTAAGGGTCCGGACTCCAGATGTAACGGAGGATGGAAGGTCTTCTCCCCTGGGACATAGTCATTGAGATGGAGCTCCTTTACCAATTCTTTAGGGATCCTCTCCATTACCCTTTCTGGTTCATCAGGGATATCTTCCCCGCAGTCTGCCCGGGTAAACCAGTGGCCGATGTCTAAGTTGAAGTAGACCTCTATCCCTCTTTTCCTTACTTCCTCAACTACCCCAATACAGTCCTCGGGCTCAACGAATATGTTATCGAAGGCGACGTTATTCTCTAAGTGTAAAAGTAGATTCCTCTCCTGGGCATGACCTCCTAGTTCCATTAGAGTCCTGACCAAGGCCTCCTTCAACCTTCTGCGATAGAGTTTAGAGACCATATAGAAGGGAGCGCTCCCTGGGTGCATGATAAGATATTTTGCTCCGATATCAGAGGCAAAATCAATATATACCTTCTGGAGTTCCACTGCCTTTCTTCTGTCCAGTTCTTGTAGACTACAGACACCAGAACCGACACTGGAATAGGAGAGGTGAAGGGAAAGAGAGATTCCTTCTTTTCCTGCTTCCTCTCTCACTCTCTTTCTCTCTTCCCTACTAAAATCGGGATAGGGGTTGGGGACATCGGCATCCAGTTCGATATGATCCAGACCAAACTCCTTGGCCAACCTAATCTGAAAGGAGATATCTCTCTTAAACTCAATTAGTCCTAAGGCATTCATACTAAAGAGGTCATACTCCCCACTCAGGACCTTGTTGCGATCCGCTTGGCTTAACTTATCGAGGATAAAGGTGTTAGTAAAATTCCTTCCCAGTTTAATCATATTTCTCCCTTCTAATTGCAGATTCAATTACGGGGGGTAAAAACCTTTTCCCACCCGCTCACTTTCCTAATCCCATTCCTCCACCCCTTCCTTCGTCACCCGGGCATAGAAGAATCTGGGCTTCTCGGGACTTTCCTTTCCTATGGTATAGCTCGCCAAGAACCTCTCCTTGGCATTCTCTATCCTTTCTTTATCTCCATTCGTATGGAAGATGGCTAAGGGTTCATTTTCCTTCACCTCATCACCTATCTTCTTCTTCAGGAGGATCCCCACGCTGGGATCGATGACATCCTCCTTCTTCTGCCTTCCCGCACCCAGAATCTGGGAACTTATCCCCACGGAGAAAGCATCTATCTTCTGCACATACCCTCCTTTTGGGCTTTTTATTTCCATTTTCTCTTTGCATTGAGGTAGGAGCTTGGGATTGTCGATTGCTTCTGGGTTCCCTCCCTGAGCCTTAACCATCTCCTTCAGTTTCTCCAAACCCTTCCTATTTTGGATCGCTTCTTTTAACTTTCCCCTTGCCCCCTCCAGATCTTTCACTACTCCAGAGATTAAAAGCATGTTTGCTCCCAGTTCAATGCATAGATCTTCCAGGTCCTTCGGACCTTCTCCTTTAAGAGTATTAATGGCCTCTTCTACTTCAAGGCCATTGCCTATGGCATAACCCAAGGGCTCCTCCATACTAGTGATGAGAGCCACCATCCTCTTCCCTGCTCCCTCACCAATGGCGACTATGGTCTCTGCTAAGGCTAAAGCATTCTCATACCTCTTCATGAAGGCTCCGGAACCGGTCTTGACATCCAGGACAATGCCATCTGACCCAGCAGCCAGTTTCTTGGAGAGGATGCTTCCCGCAATCAGGGGGATGGAGTCCACGGTTGCTGTGACATCCCGCAGGGCATAGATCCTCTTATCCGCAGGAGCAAGTTCTTTTGTCTGGGCCATTAAGGCCAGACCAACCCTATTCACATTCTCTCTAAATTCTTCCATAGTAAGGGAGGTCCTGAACCCCGGGATGGACTCCAACTTATCCACCGTCCCTCCCGTATGGCCTAATCCCCTTCCCGTCATCTTGGCCACCTTCCCACCGCTTGCGGCCACTATGGGACCGAGGACCAGGGTAGTGGTATCCCCTACTCCCCCTGTGGAGTGCTTATCGACCTTGAAACCCTCTATTCCTGAGAGATCTACCCTCTCCCCAGAGTTCACCATGGCCATGGTAAGATCCGTTGCCTCCTCTTTTGACATCCCTCGGAAATATACTGCCATCAGGAAGGCCGCCATCTGGTAATCAGGGATCTCTTCCTTACAGTAGCCTTGGATCATAAAATCGATCTCTTCCTTTGTTAACCTTTCCCCATTCCTCTTCTTCAAGATAATATCATAGACCCTCATCTTTATCTCCTTTTGCTTACTAATCTATTCTTTTAATGACCTCTCTCACCAGCTTCTTAAACTTCTCCTCTACTCTCTTTGTAGTCTCAATCACTTCTTCATGAGAGAGGGGTTTCGGGAGGATTCCCGCAGCCATATTGGTAATACAGGAGATGCCCAGAACCCTCATCCCTAAACTCCGGGCAACGATGGCCTCGGGAATGGTGGACATCCCCACGGCATCTGCTCCCAATCTTTGGAAAGCCCTTATCTCCGAAGGGGTCTCATAGCTTGGGCCCGAAACGGCAATATAGACCCCTTTCTTAATCTCAACTCCTTGGCCGCGCGCTATTCCCTCTGTCAGTCCTATTAATCCTTTATCATAGGTAAAAGTCAGATCAACGAATTCCCTTCTTCCCCTTAAAGGGTTTACTCCCATGAGGTTAATATGATCTGTGATGAGCATTAAGTCTCCAGGTCTGAAGTTCCTATTTATCCCTCCGCTAGCACTGGTTACTATCAAGACCTCCGCCCCCAGTTCCCTCATAACCCTGACAGGATGGGTAATCTCCTCTAAAGAATAACCCTCATAATAATGGCTCCTTCCCTGCAGGGCAACTACTTTCTTCCCCTCCAATTCTCCTATGACCAGATTCCCCTTATGCCCAGGAACCTTCGCTACCAGAAAGTGAGGGATATCCTTATAGGATATCTTAACCCCTTCTATCTCATCCGCCAATGAACCCAGACCAGAACCCAGGATTATCCCGATCTCTGGTTTCACATCCCTCTTCCCTCGAATAAAATCTATACTCTCCTCAATCTTCACCCCTCGCTCTCCTTCACACCAGCACATCACGGTTAGGACTACGATATCTGTTTAAGATCACATATTTATCCTTTGTCCGCCTCTTATTCTTCATTTTTCATTCTCGATTAGTCTATCCCCAATTCCTGAAACTCTCTCTCAAAATCTCTCTTCAAATCCTCCTTCTCTTCCTCCAGAGTAAAGGCATGCTCTATACCATTTAGGGTTATTCTCTTAATATCCTCTAAGGAGAGCTGGTAGTACTCGATGGCTCTTATTATCTCACTGGTCAGGGTGACATTGGATATGCTTCTATCATCAGTATTTATAGTAACCGGGATTCCTAGGTCATAGTATTCCCTGAAAGGATGGAGGTCGTATTCTTTTACTGCTTGGGTCTGGACATTGGAGGTGAGGCACATCTCTAGGGGGATCCTTTCTCTCTTTACTTTCTCCAGTAGTTCCGGATCCTCTCTTAGGCGAACCCCATGGCCGATCCTCCTTGCTCCCAGGACCTCCAGGGCAAACCTAATATTCTCCGCCCCTCCCGCCTCTCCGGCATGGACCGTGGCCGGAAGGTTATTCTCCTTGGCAATGAAGAAGGCCTCCTTCCTCTCTCCCACTGGGAAACGGGCCTCATCCCCAGCCAAATCGATCCCTACTACTCCCTCCCCTCTATACTTTAAGGCAAGATGAACAGTTTCAATTGAAGTACTAGGGGGCGCGGAGCGATAGCAGCATAAGAGAAGGGGGGTTCTTATCTTAAAATCCCTCTCTCCTCTCTTTAGCCCTTCCAGGACGCTCTTGACCACCTCTTCCATAGGAAAGGTCTCGGTCGCCTGAAGCACAGGAGCAAACCTCACCTCCATATATCTTATCCTCTCCTTACTGGCATCCTCACACAACTCATAGGAGATCCTCTCCAAGACCTCCGGGTCCTTTAGGGCAGGATAGAATACCTCAAAGGCCTTAAGGAAGTCGGAGAGGCTCCGGCAATCAGGAGGGGCCTGGACATACTTGGCTAATTTTCTCAAATCCTGGGTAGGGAGTCTGACCTCGAGCTTATGCGCAGCATCCCGGATAGTCTCTACTCTTATCGAGCCATCGAGATGGACGTGGAGGTCGCACTTGGGAAGCCTCTGGATTAGGGCAGGTGAGATCCTGCGCACTTATCTCCTCCAAGAAACAATAATCGTTGAACATTAAGTTAACAATAGTTGCGTACTTGCTTTTAATCTGCTTTCCCTCTTCTGCTGATTCCTTTTTTAACCTCTTATTTTAGAATTTCCTTCTTGAAGCTCTTCCCTATCTTGAAGGGTTCGAGTTCAAATAGTTCGGCGATGGTCTGGGCGATATCAGCGAAGGTCTCTCTCGTCCCTAGGTTTATGCCTCCTTCTGTCCTCTGGCCATAGACTAAGAGAGGAACATACTCCCTGGTATGGTCTGTCCCAGGGAAGGTGGGATCGCAGCCATGGTCTGCGGTCAGGATTAAGAGGTCATCCTCCCTTAAGTTGGCTACGATCTGGGGTAAGCGGGCATCGAAGGATTCTAAGGCAAAAGCATAGCCTTTGGGGTTATTCCGATGGCCATAGAGGGTATCGAAGTCTACCAGGTTAGTGAAGATGAGACCCTTATTCTTTTCCTTCATGGCCAAAATGGTCTTATCCACCCCATCCATATTCCCTTTGGTATGGATCTCTTCCGTCAATCCTCGGCCAGCAAAGATATCCCCAATCTTCCCGATCCCAATCACAGAATAGCCCTTTTCTTTGAAACGATCGAGAAGGGTATCCTCCGGAGGGAGAACGGAGAAGTCCTTCCTTCTATGCGTCCTCTTCAAATGGCCGGGCTCACCAGTAAATGGCCGGGCGATGACCCTCTCCACACAATACTTCCCAATCAATATCTTCTTGGCAATCTTGCAAAACTCATAGAGCCTCTCTACGGGAATGACCTCCTCATGGGCAGCGATCTGGAAGACGCTATCCGCACTAGTATAGACAATTGGTTTCCCAGTCTGGAGATGCTCTTTGGCATACTCCTCAATGATTACTGTTCCCGAGGCCTTCTTATTCCCCAATATTCCTCTACCAATGGCCTTGGAGAAGGCCTTGATGACCTCATCCGGAAATCCCTTGGGATAGGTGGGGAATCTCTTCCTCAAAATGAGTCCTGCAATCTCCCAGTGGCCAGAGGTAGTAGCCTTCTCATGGTTCATCTCTCCCATCTTCCCATATGCTCCCCAGGGCTTCCCTACTGGGGAAACCCCCTTGATATCTATGATATTCCCTATCCCCAGCCGCTGAAGGTTGGGCAGGGATAATCCCTCTACTGCCTGGGCGATATGGCCCAGGGTATTGGAACCCTTATCCCCAAACCTATCAGCATCGGGAAGATATCCCACTCCCACGCTATCTAAGACAATGAGAATAACTCTATTGATCTCACCCACACCCATCCCCTTAAGGTTAAAGGTAGCAAAGTAACCAGTAACCAGTTTACAGTTAACAGTAAAAAAATAAAAGGGAACGGCAAACGGTTGCGGTTGCG
>DLMW01000042.1:10233-16749 GCA_002478245.1 bacterium UBP18_UBA7526 | reverse complement strand
GTTACTGTTCGCTGGTTACTGTAAATTTCTATTTGCCTTTTGGCTTCATAGCGATGCAGCCCTCTATGGGGCAGACGTGCATACAGAGGGAGCATCCTCCACATTCCTCCTCATCCACTTCGGGCAATCTATCTTCATCCAGAGTAATGGCCTGATGGCCTGCATCCTGGCAGACGATATAGCAGATACCATCCTTAATGCATAGATGGCGATTGATGGAGGAGACCATCACTGGCTCCCTGGGTAGATCCTCATGGCGGCTGATCTTGGGTAAGGAGAGGCCGATCATATCTGAGATTTTTGCAAAGCCTTTTTCTTTCATATAGTTGGTAAGGCCTTCCTTGAGGTCAGCGATTATCCGGTAGCCATACCTCATGATGGCGGTGGTGACCTGGAGGGTTGTGGCACCGACTAATAGGAATTCGGCTGCATCCCGCCAGTTGGATAGTCCACCTATCCCAGATATGGGAAGTCTTAGTTCTGGATCATTGGCCATCTCAGATATGAACCTCAGAGCAATGGGCTTCACTGCCGGGCCAGAATATCCCCCATAGGCCCCCTTTCCATTCACAGTTGGTATGGGTGCCAGGGTCTCTAAGTCAATGCCCAAGAGTGCCTGGACGGTATTTATGGCTGCTAAGGCATCTGCTCCTCCTTCTTTGGCTGCTCTTGCCGGAAGCCTCATGTCTGTAATATTGGGGGTCATCTTTACCATGACCGGGGTCTGGGCAACCTCCTTCACCCATCCCGTAATCCTTTTGGTAATCTGGGGGTTCTGACCGATGGCTGCGCCCATCCCCTTCTCCGGCATGCCATGGGGACAGGAGAAGTTCAGTTCCAGCCCATCACATCCCGCATCCTCCACCATCCTGGCCAGTTCCTGCCAGGCGGACTCTTTCACCTCGGCCATGATGGACACAAAGAGGACATGCTTGGGATATCTCTTCTTCAACTTAGTAATATCCCTTAGGTTATCCTTTAAGGGCCGATCAGTAATGAGCTCGATATTCTCCAATCCCAAAAACCTCTTATCCTCATAATTCAGGGTAGCCAGCCGGGGAGTAACATTCACAATCGGCCCCTCCAGTCCCAGGGTCTTATAGGCGCATCCCGCCCAGCCCAGATCAAAGGCCCGGGCGATCATCTCATAGGAGTTGGCTACGGGAGAAGAGGAGAGCCAGAAGGGGTTTTGGGACCTATAGCCCAAGAAATCAACACTCAGATCAATCTCTTTCGGCATAATAACCTCCTGATAGTTCACGGATTAGCTAAGGAATAGCAAGGACTAGCATGGAAATTAGTGTGATAGATTCGTTCTCCGTCATACGTTGAAGGGTTGCTCAATCATACGAGAATTAAGGGTGAGTTGTGGGTTGCTCGCCATTCCCTGCTCGTCCCTTCTATTCCCCTCTAGTTCCTGCTCATCCCTGTTTTTTTAGGTATTTATCTATAGCAACCGCGGCTCTCTTTCCTTCTCCAATGGCCTCTACCACGGTTGCTCCACCACTCACTATATCTCCACCAGCGAAGACCCCCTTTAAAGATGTTGCCTGGGTCTTCTTCTTTACTATGACTAGCCCCGCTCTATCTATCTCAAGCCCAGGATTCATCTTAGAGAAGGAAGGGTCTGATCTCTGGCCGATGGCTAAGATGACCGTGTTTATGGGCATAGTAAATTCGCTCCCCCTTATGGGGACTGGCCGCGGTCGACCACTCCTGTCCTTCTTCCCCAATCCCATGCGGATGCACTCCATCCCTTCTAATCTCTTCCCTAAGAATCTAGTGGGTAGGGTTAAGAAAGAAAACCAAACCCCTTCCTCCCTCGCCTCCTCAATCTCCTCCCTCCAGGCAGGCATCTCCTTTTGGGTTCTCCTATAGATAATGGCAACCTCTCTCGCCCTCAATCTCAAGGCAGTAGAGGCAGAGTCCATGGCCACATTCCCACCACCAATGACCGCTACCCTCCTTCCTATCTTTAGTCCCTTTGGATTATTCTTTGCCCTTCTTAGGAATTCCTGTGCGGTATAGACCCCTTCTAAGTTTTCTCCTGGGATTCCCATATAGACCGGCTCATTGGCACCGATAGCGATGAAGATGGCCTCAAATCCCTTCTTAAAGAGAGGACCAATCTTTTTGACTTCCAAATTAGTCTTAATCTCTACTCCCAATCTTTTGAGATAATCGAGTTCCCTATCTACGATCCTCTTGGGGAGGCGATACTCTGGGATCCCATTCCTCAAGACCCCTCCCGGAATCCTCTCCTTTTCAAATATGGTTGGAGAATGGCCCAAAAGAGCCAGTTGGCTGGCACAGGCCAATCCCGCCGGGCCAGAACCGATGATGGCCACTTTCTTTCCCGAAGATTTTGCCTTGGGAGGTAGTTCGATCCCTTTCTCCAATTCCAGGTCAGTGACGAACCTCTGCAAATCAGCGATGGCGATAGGTTCGTTCAACTCCGTAGAGCTACACTCCTTCTCACATAACTGTTCTGTGGGACAGATGCGAGAGCAGATTGCTCCCAGTGGGTTCTCTCTTCTGATCAATCGATAAGCGCCGCTAAAGTTTCTGGTCTTTAGCCTCTGGATGAAGCCCAAAACATCTATCCCTGCCGGGCATCCCTGGTTGCAGGGAGGATCGTCACAGTATAAGCACCTTGCGGCCTCAGCCACCGCTTGCTGTGGTCGATAGGCTCCTTTGATCTCTTCAAAACCCTTAACCCTTCTTTCTAAACTTAACTTTGGAGTCGGCTCCCTTCCTGCCATTCCCTACCCCCTCTTACATTGGACATTTTGCCCTTTGCATTTTTCATTTTCATTTGCGGATCTCGCGGTCATCTGGGTTATTTCTTCTCCAGAATGCCCAGGACCTCATCCAGAACCTTGATGATGAAGTCAGCATCCTCTTCATTGATACAGAGAGGGGGCTTTATCCTTATGACATTGCCCGCCATGGCCCCTTTACCAATGAGAAGGCCTCGATCCTTACAGAGATCCATACACTCTAGCATCTCCTTGGCTGCCGGCTCCTTCGTCTTTCTATCCTTGACCAGTTCCACACCAAGCATCAAACCCTTTCCCCTCACATCACCGATTAAGGGATGCTTCTGGGCAAGTTCCCATAGCTTCCCCTTTAAGTAATCCCCGATCACCTTGGCGTTGTAAGCATAATTGTACTTTTCTAAGGCCTCCAGAACCCCCAATCCCTGGACCATGGAGACCGGGTTTCCTCCGTAGGTATTGAAGTGCACCTTTCCCCTCATGGATTCGGCGATCTCTTTGGTAGTGATCACCCCTCCCAAAGGAACGCCGTTCCCGATCCCCTTGGCCATGGTTATAATATCTGGGGTGACTTCCCAATGTTCGATGCCGAAGAACTTATCCCCAGTCCTTCCGAATCCGGTCTGGACCTCATCCACCACGAATAGGCCCTCATACCTCTTAACGATTTCATAGATGATCTTGAAATACTCTTTGGGAGGATCGATCACCCCACCAAATCCCTGAATGGGCTCGGCAAAGAATCCCGCGATATGACTGGAGGTAGAATACTTTATGATCTCCTCCACCTGCTTGGCACAGACCAGGTCACACTCCGGATACTTTAGATGATAGGGGCAGCGATAGCAGTAGCCCGCAGGCGCCTGATGGACACCGAAGACATAGGGAAGGGAATGTCTCCAGAGGCTTTGGCCGGTTAAGGACATGGCCATCAATGTCCTTCCATGGAAGGAGTGCCTTAAGGCAATGAACTCCTGATTCCCAGTAAAGTTCTTACATAATAGGGCAGCCAGTTCATTCGCCTCGCATCCCGAGTTAGTAAAGAAACTGACCTTCAATTCCCCAGGAGAGATCTCGGCCAACTTCTTGGCATACTCCACAATTACTGGATGATAGTAGAGGGTGGTCATGTGCTGGAGGGTCTCCATCTGCTTCTTCACCTTAGGGATGATGTCTGGATGGCAGTGACCGACACTTATGGTCACCACAGCACTGAAGGCATCGAGATATTTCTTCCCCTCATCATCATAGACATACTGCATCTGGCCTCTTACGATATTGATGGGCTTCTTATAATAGGTCATAGTAGAAGGCAAGAGATACTCCTCCCTTAACCTCCCAATCTCCTCCACAGTCAACTTCTTCTCCATCTTTCCTCCTCATTTATATGTGGCCAGAGGCCTTTCTGGGGACAAATTGGCCCCAGCCTTTTCCGCCCACAAACTTACCATCCTGAGCAACGATCTTGCCCCGGGAGATGGTTATTTCTGGGTACCCGACTAATTTCATTCCCTGAAAAGGGGACCAGTCACATCTGGTGGCCAGGTTTCTATAGTCGAGGGTGACTTTCTTCTTCGGGTCAAAGATGACCAGGTCCGCATCGCTACCCACTCTTATTTCCCCTTTCTTTGGATAAAGGCCAAAGAGTTTGGCCGGATTGGTGGAGACTAAAGAAACGAATCTATTGAGAGAGATTCTATTTTTGCCCACCAGGAAGGTATACATAGTGGGGATGAGCGTCTCCACCCCAGGCAGACCGTAAGGAATCCTGGTGAAATCTCCCTGCCACATATCCTTCTGCTCAGTATTGAAACTACAGGTATCGGTCGCCAGAACCTCTATTGCCCCAGATTTTATTCCTTTAAGAAGGCCTCCGGCATCATGTCTCTTCTTAATCTGGGGGCAGGTGGCGAAGTAGTGCCCATTCTCCTTTTTAAAGACCTCATCGGTTAAGAGTAGATACTGGGGGCAGGTCTCGGCCCAGATCTTCACTCCTTCTCTCTTGGCTCTGGCCACAATCTCGGCTCCTTCCGAGGTTGACATATGGACAATATAGACCCTCCCCCCAGTAATCCTGGCCCAGGTCGCCGCCCTTTGAATCGCCTCGTATTCAGTAAAGCAGGGGCGGGAGAGGGAATGGCAATAGGCCCCATATCTCTTCATCATCCCTTCCGTATGATATCTTTCAATTAAAAGATCAAGAACAAAGGCACTTTCGGCATGGAGCATAATGATGGCTCCTGTCTTTTTTGTCTCTTCCAGAGCGGAGAATAGAATCCCGTCATCAGCCATCCAGCCCTCTTTACGATAGATCATAAACATCTTAAAGGAGGGGATGCCGTTTCGGGTATAGTAGTCCATCTCTTCACGAGTCTTTGCATTCCAGTCCGTAATCCCCCCATGAAGGGAGTAGTCTATCGCCACCTTCCCTTCCGCATCCTTCATCCTGGCTTCAATGGCCTCTTTCAATGTCTTTCCTTTAGTCTGGATAGCATAATCGATGATGGTTGTTACCCCACCGCAAGCGGCGGCCTGGGTGCTGGTATCCCAGTCTTCGGAGTAGGTGTTACAGAAGAATAGATTGAAATGGACATGGATATCGATCCCGCCAGGAAAAAGGTACTTATCTTTGGCTTCAATCACCTGGGCACCATCGGCCTTTAGGCCTTTACCAATCTTTACAATCCTTCCTTTCTCAATCCCGACATCCGCCACCTCTGTCTTCTCTGCGGTTATTACCTTCCCATTCTTAATTAAAAGATCCATCCTCTACCCCCACTTTTCCCTACATAAGGGGCACTTTCCACTCAAATGGAGGGGATACCTTTTATTGTGATTCGTAAGATGTTCTAGACATCCCGCTGCCTGAGCAGTTATACATTCATTGAAGCCTTTCCCAATTATCCTTTGAAAGCTTCTCCGCGCCTCCTCTTCTTTTCCAAGATTAAGGTAGCAGTCGCCTATCTGAAGTAAAGAGTAACCAGTTAGCGAATAGTGGTGGGGAGCAATGACGAAGAAGGAAGAAGGCAAGGAAGAGAAGTAGAGAGTACAAAGAGTTTTCTCATTAGGGAAGGGGCTTCGTCAGATCTCCATAGGTCTCTGGCCTTCTATCTCGATAGAACTGCCAGGCCTGCCTTATCTCTTCAATCTCATCTAGATTAAGATCGGCTACTACTAGTTCATCCTTATCCTCACTTGCCTGGGCAATGATCTTTCCCTTGGGACTGCAGAAGTAACTGGAGCCATAGAACCTTCCCCAGTTCCAGGGCTCCTCCGTTCCTACCCTATTTATCGCTCCCACGAAGTAGCCATTGGCCACGGCATGGGCCGGCTGTTCCAGTTCCCATAAGTACTTGGAAACACCAGCCGTAGTTGCCGAGGGATTGAACATAATCTCGCATCCATGAAGCCCCAAAATTCTAGCACCATCTGGGAAGTGCCTATCGTAGCAGATGTAGGGAGCGATTTTGGCATAGGCGGTCTGGAAGACAGGATAGTCAGTATTCCCAGGCTTGAAGTAATACTTCTCATAGAACCCAGGATGGACATGGGGGATGTGCATCTTCCTGGTTGTCCCCAATAGCTTTCCATCCGCATCGATGACCGCGGCCGAGTTGTAATAGACCCCGGCCAGGGCCCTTTCATAGATAGGAACCACAATGACCATGGAATGCTTCTTGGCCAATTTGGCGATCTCTTCTGTAGTGGGCCCGGGGATGGGCTCTGCCGCATAGTACCA
>DLMW01000042.1:9788-9938 GCA_002478245.1 bacterium UBP18_UBA7526 | reverse complement strand
ATCTTGTCGATCTCGGCCTTGATCCCTTTCTCACCCATCTTAGAAGTATCCTTGGTAGGTGCAATGACATTCTTGGCCTGAATCAGTCCCCCTCTCACTACTCTTGCCATCTCATACCTCCTGGGACGCGAATAATTCGCTAAGATTTGC
>DLMW01000042.1:6357-9536 GCA_002478245.1 bacterium UBP18_UBA7526 | reverse complement strand
AAATTCCGATACCTCAAGATATCTCCTTCGGAGATACTTCCATAGGGGCTATCGGAATTTGAATAAGCAAAGGATGAAAGGAGAGCTTGAGCGGATGACCTCTTCATAATACTAAGTCTAAATCCCGTAGTCTCTCCTCTTTAGGGATTCCCTTCTCGTCCCAGCCCCGGAGTCTATAGTATTGGGGAAGCATCTTACCTAAATCCGGGACCCTTCCCTTTGCCTTGCCATCGGGCTTAGCGGTCAGAAGGCGTTTAGGTAAGACATCATCTTTACCTGAGATCCCCAATCTTATGTCATAGAGCCTCTTTAGGTTGAAGAGCCTCTCGCCAACTTTTAAGAGTTTTTCTTTGTCCATCTCGAAGCCAGTGACTCTACTTACCCACCTAGCGATCTGGGAGGGTTCTGCCCTTCCCATCAAGAACTTACAGATCCCCAAAGGATTATAGACGCTCAAGAAGTTCTGGAGATTATAGACAATCCCTGGCTTATCCTCTTCCTTGAACTGGTCTGGCGGCTCGGTATATCCAAAGTCTTCTATCTTTAGCCCCCTATCCAAGAAGTAAGTGAGACCCTCTAAGTGGCAGGCGCCGCGAACTGCCGTAGCATAGGAGAGGGCCATGGAGAAGTGTCCCCGGGGATCGTGGGCCGGATAGTCAAAACCCTTTGTCTGGGAGACAAACTCCATGGTCCCTCTTCCCATTCTCTTCGCAGCCCAGACCGGACCATCTGCTAGGTATTCTCCGCCAAATCCTTCTCTTTTCGCGATCTGATTGATTAGGGTAATCATGGTATTAGGATCTCCCCACTTTATCTCTAAGCCTCCGGTATCTCTCTTGGTGATCTTCCCTTTCTCATAGCACTCCATAGCAAAGGCCAAGGTATTTCCCGTAGAGATGGAATCCAGTCCAAATCTATTGCATAACTCATTTACATAGGCCAAGAGCTCTAGGTCATCATTGAGACAGTTCGCTCCCAGCATCCCCACTGTCTCATACTCTGGATAGTGGCCATAGAATCTTCCATACTTCCCATCGCCTTTGACAATCTTGGCACAGCCTATGGGGCAGGAATAGCAGTGGTAGTGCCTCACCCAGATGGTCTCCCTCATCCTCTCTCCGGATATTCTCTTAATCCCCTCTTCCCAGGAACCGTGTTGCCAGTTCTTTATCGGTAGGTCACCGAAGGCCTCTACCGCTACCGCACCCCCTGCGGTTCCGAACTCGCTTAACCCCTTCCCCTTTTCCTTTATTACCGGGATCTCCTCCTTCAATAATTCTCTCAAGCCTTCCCAATCCTTAATCTCCAGTCTCTTCTTTCCTTTTACCACAATGGCCTTCAGATTCTTGGAACCCATTACCGCTCCATTGCCACCCCGGGCAGCATTGCGGGCATTCATCCCATCGCAGACGATGCTAGCAATCTTAGATAGGTTCTCCCCTGCCTGGCCGATCGAGGCCACAAGCGCTCTTTCATCCGTCTGCTTCTTTAAGGCATCATTCGTCTGGAAGGTATCTTTACCCCAAACAGACTCCGCATCTCGTATCTCGCATTTCCCATCATCAAGAAAGAGATAGACCGGCTTCCCTGCCTTTCCCTTAACGATTATCCCATCATATCCCGTAAACTTGAACTGAGCCGGCCAGTGACCCCCTACCGTGGCCTCATTCCATATCCCGGTAAGGGGACTCTTGCTACAGACACTCAACTTGCAGGCCGTAGGAACCATGGTCCCGGTCAAGAGGCCGGCCATAAAGATTAAGGGATTTTTAGGATCAAAAGGGTCGAGAGAGAGATCTGCTTCTTGAGATAATATCCTAGCTGATAGGCCACTTCCCAGGAAGTATTTCTTGACCTCCTCTTCCCTCACTTCTCTTTGAGATATCTTTCGGGTGGTGAGATCGACTTCCAGTATTTTCCCTTGATAGCCATAGCCCATCCTTCTAAACCTCTTTAGATGACCCCCTCTCTCTTCAATTCTTTGATCTTTTGGGAACTATACCTAAGATACTTCTTGAGAATCTCCTCAGTATGTTCTCCTAAGAGTGGTGGGCGACCAGGGATCTCATCTGAGAATCCAGCCATCTTCAGTGGAATTCCGGCCATCCTTATCCTTCCTGCTACAGGATGTCTGATCTCCTGGATCATGTTACGGAAAAGAATCTGGGGATGGCGAACCATCCTCTCCATACTATTTACTGCTCCACAGGGAATGCCCAATTCATTAAAAGTAATCAAGAGTTCCTTGATCTTCTTCTTCTTCGTCCACCTCTCAATCAGGGATTTGAGAATTTTTTCATTCGCTAGTCTTTTCTTATTATCTACAAACCTAGGATCCTTAAGGAAGTCCTCTCTTTTCATCGCCTGACAGAATCTATGCCATAGTTTCTCATTCCCAATGGCGATGACCATATAGCCGTCCTGGGCCTGGAACATGTCGAAGGGTGCTAGAGAAGGATGGCGGCTTCCTATAGGTTTCGGCGACTTTCCCGTAGCGAAGTATCTTATGATGGCATTCTCTAAGACACTGGCCACAGAGTCTACCATGGCCACATCAATCCTTGAACCCTTCCCGGTTCTATCTCTATTATACAAGGCGATCATCACTCCATAGGCAGTGAACATCCCGGCCAGGATATCAGCGATGGATGTCCCCACCCGGGTAGGAGGGCCGCCTGGAGGGCCGGTGATGGACATTATCCCTCCCACTGCCTGGGCAACGATGTCATATCCTGCCATCCGGGATATGGGTCCGGTCTGGCCATAGCCAGAGGTTGAGGCATAGACGATCTCAGGGTTTATCCTCCTCACATCTTGATAACCAAGGCCTAACTTCTCCATAGTCCCAGGACGAAAGTTCTCCAGGATGACATCCACCCTCTTTATCAATCTTCTTATGATCTTCTTTCCTTCCTCATGCTTCAGGTTCAAAGCGAGGGACTTCTTTCCCCGGTTGAGGCTCATATAGTAGCCGCTCTCCCCTTTGATGAAGGGGCCGAAGAAGCGGGCATCGTCACCCGTTTTGGGCCTCTCAACCTTTATCACCTCTGCCCCCATATCACAGAGCATCATACTACAATATGGTCCAGCCAAAATCCGGGTGAGATCTAAGATTCTAATCCCCTTTAACGGCTTCCTCACTTATCCTCCAAGATAACCCCTAATACCCCTAATCATCG
>DLMW01000042.1:1199-6151 GCA_002478245.1 bacterium UBP18_UBA7526 | reverse complement strand
AAATTCCGATACCTCTAAATAAACGAGTGGGATTTGAGACTTCTTATCTCACACATCCCATATCCACTACTTATTCTACCACTGCCAAAACATCTCCAGTATTTACCATATCCCCCTTGGCCACCCGGATCTCCTTTATCCTTCCCTCCTTGGGACTGAAGACCTCGCTCTCCATCTTCATGGCCTCTAAGATGAGGATGACCTCGTTCTTCTCTACCCGATCTCCTTCCCGGGCCTCAACACTTATTATCTGGCCGCTCAAGGGGGAGAGAATGGTCCCTTCCTCTTTCTCTTTCAATCTCTCTATCTTCCGCCGGCGAGTAACCCTCTCTGCCTCTTCGATCTCTAAACGATAGGTCTCCTGATTAATAGAGATTAGGGTGGGAAGGCTATTCTCCTCTTTTAGAGAGGATATCTCATAGGAGCGGTCATTGACCAGAAGGGAGTCCTGGGAAAGATCCACATGATAGGGACGGCCATTCACGATGACCATTCCCGGTCCCATCACCTCTACTTGATAGCAATGGTTATTAACCCTAACCCTAAACCTCATATTTTCCTTAGCCTCGTCTGCCATCTTCTTTCTGAGAACCCTTTTCTCCAGAGACTAATCTCTTTCTCCCTCTTCTGTCTGCCCGCCTCCTTTCTTTTCTGATAGGCGAGGAGGCAGCCAGCGATGACCGCTATCCTTTCTGGGGCCCGATTACTCACCCTCAATCTCTTGAGCAATTTATGCCTTTCAATGAAAGAGAGGCTTATTCTTCCCCTTTGAAAATCCCTTTCACAGAGAATGGCCTTATGGAGGGGGATGGTAGTCTTTACTCCTTCGATAATGAATTCATTCAAAGCAGCCCTCATCCTTCCTATCACCTCTTCCCTATCCCTCCCCCAGACAGTGAGCTTGGCAATCAGGGTATCGTAGTATAACGGGATGGTATATCCAGGATAGATGGCACTATCCACCCTTACTCCCAGTCCTCCAGGAAACCTCAGGTTCCGGATAGTACCAGGAGAAGGGACAAAGTCTCTGCGGGGATCCTCAACATTTATCCGGCACTCCATGGCACATCCATCTATGGAAACATCCTTTTGACTGAGATGGAGTCTCTCGCCAGCAGCCAATCTCATCTGGGCCTTGACCAGATCGATACCCGTTACCCTCTCGGTCACCGAATGCTCCACCTGGATGCGGGCGTTGATCTCAATGAAGTAGAAGTTCTTCTTCTCATCTAAGACGAACTCCACGGTTCCCGCATTGGTGTATCCTAGGGCCTGGGCGGCTCTTATCGCTGCCTCTCCCAACCTATTCCTTAGATCTTCATCAACTGCAGGAGAGGGCGTCTCCTCTAAGAGTTTCTGGTACCTCCTCTGGATGGTGCAGTCCCTTTCCCCCAAATGGACCATCCTTCCCTTTTCGTCAGCTAATATCTGGACCTCGATATGCTTGGGGTTCCTGATATACTTCTCCATATAGAGAGAAGGATCAGCGAAGGAGACCCGGGCCTCCAATCTTGCCACTTTTAAGAGGGAAGGGAGTTCTTTCAATCTATTCACCCGGCGCAGCCCCCTCCCTCCTCCGCCAAAGACAGCCTTAATCATTACGGGAAGCCCTAATCTTCGGGCTAAGTCCCGAGCCTCTCTATTGCTCTTTATTGCTTCCTTTGATCCTGGTATTATGGGAACTCCAACCTCCTCCACAACCCTTCTAGCCAGAAGCTTATTCCCCACCCGCTCCATGGTGAGGGAATCCGGGCCGATGAACTTTATTCCTTTCTTCTCACATAACTTCACAAACTTTGGATTCTCTGCTAAGAAGCCATACCCCGGATGGATGGCCTGGCTACCGGAGGCTAAGGCGATCTCGATGATCCTCTCCATATTGAGGTAGCTCTCCTGGGGTTGGGGCCCTCCTAAAAAATAAGCCTCATCCGCCATTTTGACGTAGAGGCTCGTTCTATCGACTGTGGAGTAGACAGCCACGGTCTGAATGCCCAGTTCCCGGCAAGCCCTAATGATCCTTACCGCAATCTCTCCCCGATTGGCGATCAGCACTTTCTTAAACATCACTACTTTCCTACTTTTAAAGGAGTGATGACTACCAGATGAGCACCCGTCTTGACCTTCTGGTCCTTCTTAACCCTTATCTCTTCTACTACCCCTGATCCTGGGGTGACGATCTCATTCTCCATCTTCATGGCCTCCAGGATAAGAAGGGTATCCCCAGCCTTCACCCTATTGCCCACCTTCTTCTTAATCTCCATGATTACCCCAGTAATGGGGGCGATGACAATAATCTGGTGAGAAGTAATAATCGGTACCTTGGGTATGGGAAAACCCGCCATTTGCATTTACAACGGTATGTTCCCGTGCTTTTTCTGTGGTCGAGATTCCCCCTTTGAGGAGAACATCTCCAAGGCCTTGATGAGTTGGGGTCTGGTCTCATAGGGTTCGATGACCTTATCCACATATCCCCGGCGGGCAGCGACATAGGGATTGGCGAACTTCTCCGTATACTCTTGAACCTTCTCTGCCAGGACCTCCTGAGGCCTCTTGCTTGAGGCGATCTCCTTCTTATAGATGATCTCTGCTGCTCCCTGGGGACCCATGACTGCGATCTCTGCTGTGGGCCAGGCATAGACAGCATCTGCCCCTAGGTGCCGGGAGCACATCCCGATATAGGCCCCTCCATAGGCCTTCCTCAGGATCACAGTTAATTTGGGAACCGTGGCCTCAGAATAGGCGTAGAGGAGCTTCGCCCCGTGCCTGATCACCCCCCCATGCTCCTGCTCCGTTCCTGGTAGATAGCCTGGAACATCGGCAAAGGTAACCAGGGGGATGTTGAAGGAGTCACAGAACCTGACGAAACGAGCTGCCTTGTCAGAGGAGTTGACATCCAATACTCCGGCCAAGACCTTGGGCTGGTTGGCAACGATTCCTATGGAATAGCCATTTAGTCTGGCAAAGCCGATGACTATATTGGGAGCGAAGTAGGACTGGATCTCAAAGAACTCACCACCATCCACCACCTTCTCAATCACATCCCTTACATCATAGGGCTTCTTGGGGTTGGTGGGAACCAGGTTGGCTAAGGTCTCATCCATCCGGTTGGGATCATCGCCCAGATCAACGATGGCCGGCTCCTCTAAGTTATTGGAAGGGATATAACTTAAGAGCTTCCTTAAGAGGTTGGAGGCCTCCTCCTCAGATTCGCAGGCAAAGTGGGCCACCCCGGATAACTGATTATGGGCCATGGCCCCTCCCAACTCCTCCTGAGTGACGCTTTCTCCCGTGACAGTCTTTATCACATCCGGGCCGGTGATGAACATCTTACTAATCCCTTTTACCATGAAGGTGAAGTCTGTGATGGCTGGGGAATAGACCGCACCCCCTGCACAGGGACCCAGGATGACCGAGATCTGGGGGATTACTCCAGAGGCGATGGTATTCCTATAGAATATATCTCCATATCCTTTTAGGGAATCCACCCCTTCCTGAATCCGCGCTCCTCCAGAGTCGTTTATCCCGATCAGGGGAACGCCCATCTTCATGGCCAGGTCCATCACCTTACATATCTTGGCCGCGTGCATCTCTCCTAAAGAGCCCCCAGCAACGGTGAAGTCCTGGGCAAAGAGGCAGACCCTACGACCATCTATTCTTCCATAGCCCGTGACCACCCCTTCTCCAGGGAGTTCTTTCTCATCCATCCCCAGCTCCTTCGCCCGATGCTCAACGAAGATGTCCGTCTCCTCAAAGCTTCCCTCATCCAATAGAAGGTTGATCCTCTCCCTTGCGGTGAGCTTCCCCTTCTTGTGCTGGGCCTCGACCCTCTCCTTCCCCCCACCTGAGAGGATCTTCTCTCTCTTCTTCTTTAGTTCTTCCATCTTCTGGGCCATGATGTCCTTTGGTATCACCTCTACCTCAGGGAGTCTCTTCACCACTTCCTTCTTTACTCTCTCCAGAGTCTCTTTAATCCTTTTAAAGATGGGCATCTTCTTCCTCCTTGTCTCTGCAGCTTGACGAAGTCAAGATTTTGCGCCTTTACGTTTCAGGACTTCTTCCACTGCTTTAATGATATCACGGGAATCGAGATTGAACTCCACAATCAGCTCCTCTGGTGTTCCCGATTCTCCAAACCTATCCTGAATGCCGATGAACCTCATGGGAACGGGACAGTTCTCTACTACTACTTCTGCCACAGCGCTTCCAAATCCTCCCATGATCTGATGCTCCTCGCAGGTAACGATGGCTCCGGTCTCCTTGGCCGCCTTGATAATCGCCTCCTTATCTATTGGTTTGATAGTATGGAGGTTAATCACCCGGGCGCTTATCCCCTTCTTCTCCAACTCCTCTGCAGCCCTCAACGATTCATAGACCATGTAGCCACAGGCGATTAAGGAGACGTCCTTCCCTTCCCTGAAAGTAGCCGCTCTTGCAAACTCAAAGGGAGTATCCTCTTTAGTAATTACTGGTATCTTCTCCCTTCCGAATCGGACATAGACCGGGCCTTCTATCTCCACAGCCTTCATGGTCGCCTTATAGGTCTCTATAGCATCGCAGGGAACGATGATCTTCATATTGGGAAGAACCCTCATCAGGGCAATCTCTTCCAATGCCTGGTGAGTAGCACCGTCCGGACCAACCGAGACTCCACCATGGGCTCCCCCGATCTTGACATTGAGATTGGCATAGCAGATGGTAGTCCTTACCTGATCCCAGGCCCTTCCAGCAACGAAGACCCCATAGGTGGAGACAAAAGGGATCTTCCCCGTTAAGGATAGACCGGCTGCGGTATTGAGCATATCCTGCTCGGCGATCCCGATCTCAAAGAACCGGTCCGGAAACTTCTCAGCAAACCATAATGTCCTGGTAGAATCGGTCAAGTCCGCACCCAGAACAACTACTCTGGGATCGGTCTTCCCTAACTCAACCAATGCCTCCCCATATCCATCCCT
>DLMW01000042.1:0-938 GCA_002478245.1 bacterium UBP18_UBA7526 | reverse complement strand
GCTTCCTCTAACTGTTCCTTGGTTGGTTTCATGTCCAATTCTTTAAGTGCCAATTCTATCTGCTCTCCCTTGGGTGCCACGCCGTGCCACTCTACCTTATCCTCCATGAAGGAGACCCCCTTCCCCTTTATGGTATGGGCGATGATCATGGTGGGCTTCCCCTTTATCCTTTCTGCCTCATCATAGGCATCCATCACTTCCTTTATGTTATGGCCATCTACCTCAATCACATGCCAGCCGAAGGACTCCCACCTCTTCCTCATGGGCTCCAACTTCATAACATCCTCTGTAAAGCCATCTATCTGGAGTCTATTTCTATCGATGATGGCACAGAGGTTGTCTAACTTATAATGGGATGCGGTCATGGCTGCCTCCCAGACCTGCCCCTCATCCGTCTCCCCATCCCCTAATAAACAATAGATCCGATAATCCTTCTTATCCATCCGGGCACCAAGAGCGATGCCATTGGCGATGGATAGACCCTGTCCTAATGAACCGCAGGAGGTCTCCAGTCCTGGGAGCTTGAGCATATGGGGATGGCCCTGCAATCGGGAATGTAACTTCCTTAAAGTCATTAACTCCTCTTTCGGGAAGTAGCCACATCTGGCCATAATAGTATATAGACAGGGGCAGACATGTCCCTTAGAAAGTATGAACCTATCCCTATCCGGCCAATCGGGCTTCTTGGGATTGTAGCGCAGTTTATAATAGTAAAGCCCCATCATGATCTCAACCGAGGACAATGAGCCGCCAGAGTGGCCGCTCCCTGCCTCACCAAGCATGCGGATAATGTCTTTTCTAATCTCTACCGCTTCCTTCTCCAGTTCCTTAATCTCTGGCCTCTTCTTTTCCATAAATCCTCCTCCTTTTTCTCATTTTATTTCTAGTTTCAATTCCTTATAGGTAGACTAAAAACCTTTCTAATCTGGTAAATACCA
>DLMW01000065.1:2451-2580 GCA_002478245.1 bacterium UBP18_UBA7526 | reverse complement strand
CCTCAGGAGCAAAAGATTTTAATGCCTCATAATCCGCCTCTTGTCTTGCTCTTAGGGCCCTATTAAACCAACGCCCATAGTCCTTAGCAATTTGGCCAGATTTTATAAATACCTCTCCGAATTTTGCTA
>DLMW01000065.1:1137-2260 GCA_002478245.1 bacterium UBP18_UBA7526 | reverse complement strand
GTAGCGCTGCCCTAGCAGTATCCAAAAATACATAATAGGCCTTTGAGATTGCGCCCCGAATAAATCCCTGTTTGAGTTCCAGCTTTGCTAACTTAAGATTCTCTTGGGCTAAATCTAGCAGTTCCCGGCCTTCATTTAATACGCAATAGGTGAAGGAGGTGGGATTCTTGGTTAGCCTTCTCCACTCTTTGTCATCAAATATGATAGGTATGATATCTACTCCATATTTAAGGATGATATCAAAAGCTAAATCCGTAATCTTATCTTTCAACTTTTTACTGCCATTCTTGACAATGACCAATATATCGATATCAGAGCCTTCCCGCGCCTCTCCCCGTGCCCGCGAGCCAAAAAGTATTATCTTCTCAATATTGTTGGGGTAGAGTTTATATAGTCCATGGGTATATTCCTTAAGAGCTAATTCCTCTTTTTCCACCTTTTCTCTCCCTTCCTTAGGGCTGAACTCCTCTCTCAATCTCCTCAAGTCATATGGTATCACAAAAATAACTCAAGAGTCAAACTGCTAATTTTTTGGCAAATGCCTTGGCTTCTTCAATCATCCTTTTCTTATGGAAGAGGCCAGTCCTGATGATGATAGAATCGGTAACCTTTCCTCCTTTCCTCTCTATCTCTTCGGTCAAAATCCCTACTACCTTCTCCCCTCCCCTCAGACGTAGGGTAACGAAGAGGGCTACCTTCTTATCCTTAAAGTCGCTTCTATCAAGATAGGTATTGACGGCCGGGGCGGGATTGCCGGTCCAGACCGGTGTTCCCAAGAGGATGAGGTCGTAATCCTTATGGTCATAATCTATCACCTCAATCTCTGGTCTCTCTCTCCTTATGGCCTTCTTGGTATCTAAAAGATAGGTGGCCAGGAGATTCCTCTCCTCCTTCATCCTTATTCTTCTCAACTTTACCTCATTCCCATCCGCCAATTCATTGGCCATGGCGTGGGCAATCTCCTTCGTCTTCCCTGTCTTGGAATAATAGACAATGAGTATCTTCATTTGAACCTCCTGCTATAGTTTACAGTAGAAAATAGAAGAGCATCAGATCACCAGAATAGACGCCTAATAAGTCGGCTAGATTCTTCGCGATGCTTAAGAATACAGATGGAGAAGGA
>DLMW01000065.1:0-933 GCA_002478245.1 bacterium UBP18_UBA7526 | reverse complement strand
GGCGAAGAATTTAGCCAGCTCCTCTGGCGTCTATACTGATATTCTATGGCCTTGCTAGTTACTTCTTATGATCTTTACTGCTTTCTGGGCAGTGAAGACGCAGGGTTCGACGCCCGGATAGCGGTCGAAATCGCCAATAACAAAGCAGTTTGGAATATTGGTAGTAATATCCGGTATCTTGCATCCTGGAGACATCCAGGCCAGGGCTGGTGACCAGCCGAACCTATGATGAACCTTATGCTTTCCAAATGCTTTCTCTAGGTCAGCGTCCGGTCGATAGAGCATCATGCCATAAAACGATCTTCCATCTGAAAGGTGCTTAATCTTTCCTCCCTGAACCCCGTGCTCATTCTTATCCTTAGAGATGATGAGCACATTATATCTCTTATAGGTGGGGCAGTCCGATTCCAAGACCACTCCCCGGGTTTTGGTGACCTCTATCTCAAAGTCCACCTCAGGAAAGATATTCTTAAAGTTTCTTCTTCCTGTTGCCAAGATGCAGTAAGGGAAAGCCTCCTCAGAGATCTGGCCATCCTTCTCTATCTCTATGACAAAGGTCTTATCTGGTTTCTGGGATATATTGACTACTCTGGTGTTTAGTCTTATGCTATCTCCTAATCTTTTCTTCAGTTCTAAAGCCACCTCGCTCATCCCTTTGATTGGGGTCATGATAGTCTTTAAGGGAAAGGCTAAGAGGAAGAGGCCGAAGTCTGCGGCCAAATCCTTTGCCCCATCCACATAGGCGAAGGAGCAGAAGGCCCGGAAGAAGGAGTCGATGAGTTCCTGCCGGAAGCCGACATCCCTTAGGTATTTCTCTAAGGAGATCCGATGCAGTTTCTCTATTCTCTCATCCACCTTATCCAGATCAAAACTCAAGGAATTGATGAACTTCTTTACTCTTCTCCACTTCAAAAACTCTCCAAAGGAGAAGAG
>DLMW01000062.1:486-4048 GCA_002478245.1 bacterium UBP18_UBA7526 | reverse complement strand
TCCCTACCCCATGCCCCCAGCCCCGACCTTTGAAAATAAATTCACTCTTCTCTTTCTCTACAGTAAAGAGGGTGCTCCTCAAAAGATCTGGGCCGAGGAAGAGGCGGAAGTTATTGGCAGTTAAAGGCTGGGTAGCCTTGCGGTGCCTAACGATTATTTTTACTGCTCGACCAGAGGGGCTTTTCTCTGTGATCCCTATCTCCTTAACCCTACTCAGATCGAGACCCTTCCCTTCCAATATCTTTCTCAAGCCCCCCTCCTTCATCCTCTCTTCCCACTGATAGTAAGGAGCATCCTTACAGAAAGGGCAAGGGACGCTCTTAAGATAGGGCACTTCTGACTCTGGCCAGACATTCTTTATCCCTTCTGTTTGGCCACCACAGGTAGCATGGAAGATACTATTAATGATCTTCCCTTCATAGGTCAACGCCTCTCCCCTGGTCTCGTTGATCATCTGATTTGTCCTCTGGTCTTCGCCCTCCACCCCGCGATAGATCTGGGTGAAGACGGTGGCATCCAGGTCGTAATCCTTCACCCGCCCTCTTCCCTTACAATATAGAGCCAAGCTGCGCGAGGCGACCGCCTGGGCCTTCAGGGCTCCTGGAGGCCAGGCAGGAGAAACTTCATGGGGCAAGACACCATAGAGATAGTCATCGATATTGAGTTCATTTATAATATTGAGCACACCCTTCCCATCCTTGCGAATCACCACCTGGCCCCGATACCTTCTCCCATCTATCCTTAAGAGATCGTCCTCCTTAAGGGTAATGACTTTTATGGGAACGGTAACGAATCCCTGGACCCCCTTACCCCTTATCCTTATCCCCCCCTGGGCTTCTCTAAAAGAGAGGGGTTTATCTAGGGAGACAGAGGTTATCGTTTCTCCATTGGTAAGATCGACGACCTTAAGCCCTTTGTGGGCCTGAATCCTTACCTTAGGAACCCTCTGGAGAATGAGCACCCTTATCCCGTAAGGGATCTCATAGCTCGCCAAAAGACTTCTCTGGATCATATCCTTAACCTGGGAAGATAATTCGCTTCTAAACCTATTCTCAGAGACCTTAATAAATTCCTCTATCGCCTGATCAAACTTGCCCAGATCATAGTAGATCATCCCCAGACCGAGGTGGGCATCATCTGCCCATTCACTATCTGGATAACTGGTTAATAACTTTTGATAGACAAGCGAAGCCTGGTCATAATCCCCTTTTTCATAAAGACTCTTTCCATATTCAAACTGTTTCTGGGGATAGGACTTCTCCAGGAGCATATCATAGATCCTTTTTGCCCCTTCATAATCTCCATAATCGGATAACCTTTGGGCCCTCTCAAACTCCTTTTGGGCGTAGCTTTTCTCTTCTCTCTTTTTCTGATACTCTTTCGCTACGGCCAATCTCTTCTCCAGAAGAGTGAGTATTTCCTGGTACTCTTTCCCAGTAACCAGATCTCTCTTATATCTTTCTTTAAGCTCCTTAATCTCTTTTTCCGTAGTTATTACATCATAGATACTGGGCTCCCCAGGATAAGCAGAACCCCTTAGAGATATTACTAGAGCTATCATTAACCCTAAAAATTTCACTCTGTTAGCCAGCAAACACCTGGTGAAGTAAAGGTGTTTAATAAAATTTCTAAGAATTTCTAATAATAATGAGACAAGGATTAGGGGTGTGATCGCTGATCGGTTAATAATGGTCTTCATTAAAGTAACGCCCCAATCTTTTGATTTAGAATTTTCGAGGTTCTGATGCTTTTAACTATCTCTGAAGCAATCTTATTCGCCCCAGCCTCTCCTGTCATCTCTATCCAGTGGATCCTCTTATCCTGATTGAACCAGGTCAATTGTCTCTTAGCAAACCTTCTGGTATTTCTCTTTAAGAGCTGAATCGCCTCTTTTAGATCGTATTCTCCGTTTAAATAGCCAATAATCTCTTTATAGCCGAGACCCTTTCGGGCTATCAAATCCTTTGAAAATCCTTTCTCTAAAAGGCCTCTTACTTCCTCCACTAACCCTTCTCCCATCATCCGATCAACCCGCTCATTTATCCTTTGATACAGTTCTTCCCTTCCCCTCTTAAGGCCGATCATCATTAGATCATAATCGGGCCTCCTTTTAGAGAGTCTCTGAAGGGTGGAGATGGGCTCCCCAGTTAATTTATGGACCTCCAAGGCACGGATGATGCGCACTCTATCATGGGGATGGAGGCGAGAAGCGGTTTCTGGGTCTACCTTCTTCAACTTTTTATATAGGTAGTTGCTCCCAAATTTTTCTAACCCCTCCCTTATCTTCTTATCCCTCCCTGCCTTAAGAGAAATACCATCTATCACGGCCCTCAGGTATAGTCCCGAGCCACCGACCAATATGGGGATCCCCTTCCTTCTCTGAATCCCAGAGATTACCTTATGCGCTTTTCGGGCATAAAGAAAAGCGTTAAATTCTTTATCTGGCTCTATAATATCAATCAGGTGATGAGGGATTTCTCTTCTCTCTTCTTTAGTGGGCTTTGCCGTTCCGATATCCAGATATCTATAGACTTGACGCGAATCACAGGAGACGATCTCGCCCCCTATCCTTTTTGCTAACTCTCGGGCTACTTCATTCTTTCCAACCGCTGTCGGCCCCACAATCACCACTAATGGCTTCTTCATCATTATTTATGGATTAGAAGGGACTAGAAAGGATTAGAAGAACGAGTCCATCCAATTATTTTCCTTACTAGTCCGTGCTATTCCCCGCTATTCCTTGCTCATCCCTGTTCTGTTATTTAGGGTAGCCAACGGGCATAATGTAGAGAGGCTCCTGCTCCTTGGGAAGGCTAAGGCACTTCGCTACCATGCCATCAGAGAAGGCACCTATGGCTACTGTCCCTAAGCCTAAAGCCTCTGCCTGAAGATAGATATTCTCCCCCACATGGCCTACCTCTATATGAGCATACCTTATTCCCCTTTGGCCATACCGCGATGTGATCCTACTATATTGGCAAGTAGTGACAATAGAGATCGGTGCCTGGGCAATGAACATCTGACCGAGGGAGGCTAGAGCAAGAGCCCTTCTTTTATCCCCTATTAAATGTATCTCTAAGGAATGATCGGCTACTAGATAGTGATAGACCCCGGCCTCCAGCCCCTCCACACCATCCTTTCCCACCACTAAGTAAAGGTCCAGAGGATAGCAGGCTCCACCAGAGGGAGAGGCCCGAAAGCCAGTTCTCTCATCAGTAATTCCCTGGGCTGCCCAGAGAAGTTGGGAGACCTGCTCCAAGGCTAAGGGCTTGGCCAAAAAGCTTCTCCGCGACCTCCTCTTCTTAATCGTCTCTTCTAAGGAAACAGTTCCCTTTATCTTCGGCTTGGGTAAAGTAATCATCTTCTTCCCTCCCTGTGCCCTAATCCTTCCTCCAGAAAAGAAAATCATTCCCAATATAAGAATAACCAAGATATAAGATACAATAACTGCAACCCCGCCCCTTTTGATAAATAAATTGAATCTGCTTTGGATAATGCGGATAATTCTATTCACGTTATACCCTCTAAAAGGGGGCAGGCATCAAGATAACCCCTTCGGGGT
>DLMW01000062.1:0-233 GCA_002478245.1 bacterium UBP18_UBA7526 | reverse complement strand
TCATCGGTATGCGCGTCTCTAGTCGCTAAATACCCTGGTTGGTAGGTCTTCTTCTCTTAGTTTCCTGGCCAGTTCCTGGGCTTGGGCCTCTGTGGCCAATCTCCCCACCCTCACCCTATGGAACCTTCTTCCCTCTATAGTAATGGTCATGATATAGGCATCATATCCCTTGGCCTTCAACCCTTGGGCCAACCTATCCGCCCGCGCCTTCTCACTGAATGCCCCCACCTGAA
>DLMW01000017.1 GCA_002478245.1 bacterium UBP18_UBA7526 | reverse complement strand
CCCCCCACCACTTTGTTTACAAAGATGGTGGGGGGGTTAAAAGATATATTAAAGAGGGGCATCCTTTGGGGCATAAAGCCCCGTTGGGGCCACGCCCCTTTACGGGGTGAAAGATGTATTTAGGGGAGTATAGATATTCCATAGACCAGAAAGGGAGACTGGTCCTTCCCGCGAAGTTAAGGGGCAAGAAGAAGATCGCTTCTTTTNNGATATATTATACTCTGTGAGTGGGAAAAAGTGGGGGAAAGTGGGTTTTTATTTTTCGAGCATTAGCGCATCGTTATTAATTAGTCCTGGGCACCCCCCACCACTTTGTTTACAAAGATGGTGGGGGGGTTAAAAGATATATTAAAGAGGGGCATCCTTTCGAGGTGAAAGATGTATTTAGGGGAGTATAGATATTCCCTAGACCAGAAAGGGAGACTGGTCCTTCCCGCGAAGTTAAGGGGCAAGAAGAAGATCGCTTCTTTTATCCTTACCCGCGGCCTGGATAGGTGTCTCTTCCTCTATCCCCGAGATGAATGGGAGAATTTGGAGAAGAAGATTAGAGAGCTCCCCCTGGCCAAGAGGGAGGCGCGCAGCTTCCTTCGTCTTTTAATCTCAGGAGCGGTAGAGTCCAGACTGGACAGGCAGGGCCGCCTCTTAATCCCCAAGCCCCTTGCCCAATACGCCCGGATCGAGAAAGAGGTAGTCATTATCGGTGCCCTGAACAGGATCGAGGTCTGGGCGAAGAGGAGCTGGGAGGAGTACTTAGAGAGGAGCGAGAAATCCTTTGAGGAGCTCGCCCAGAAGTTAGTGGATCTGGGAATATGATGGCGCGAATCATCGCGAATGAAAAGGGTTTCAGGGGAACATTCCCCTGATTTTTTTATGATAGAACATGTACCGGTCCTATTGGATGAAGTAATAGAATATTTAAATCTCAAAGAGAACAAGGTAATCGTTGACTGTACTATTGGGGAGGGAGGACATGCGGAAAAAATTCTGGGAAATCTGGGCCCGTCTGGTATCCTTCTGGGAATCGACCAGGATCAAGATGCTCTTGTGGCGGCGGAGAGGCGCTTAGCCCCCTTTGGGAAGAGGGTAGACTTAATCTGGGGCAACTTTACAAATTTAGCGAAGATCCTAAGGGAGGAGGGAATAGGGAAGGTGGATGGGATCCTATTCGACCTGGGAGTCTCCAGCCTTCAACTTTCAAGAAGAGAGAGGGGCTTCAGTTTTTTGAAAGAAGGCCCCCTGGATATGCGCATGGATAAGACTCTAAGATTAAAGGCCTCAGATCTCATTAATCATCTCTCTTATGAAGAACTGCAAAATATGATCTCTAAGCTTGGGGAAGAGAGGTGGGCGAAGAGGATCGCCAGAGCAATTGCAAGGGAGAGGGAGAAAACCCCAGTTACCACTACCGCACAACTAGCAAGGATCGTGGAAAGGGCCATTCCCCACTGGGGAAGGATCCCCCGATACCGAAAGCAAGCTTTGGTACGGGGCAGGCATCCCGCCACCAGGACCTTCCTGGCCCTACGCATTAAGGTGAATAGGGAACTGGAGAATCTAAAAGAGGTCCTACCCCAGGCAGTGAATTCTTTAAAAAAAGGGGGGAGGATCTGTATCATCTCCTACCATTCCTTAGAGGACCGCATAGTAAAGAACTCCTTCCAGGAATTTGCTCGCCAGGGAAGGCTAAAGATCCTTACTAAGAAGCCTGTCACCCCCACGATAGAGGAAATAAAAGTAAATCCCCGGTCACGAAGTGCAAAACTCCGGGTTGGAGAGCGAATATAACAAAAAAGTCAACATAGAAAGGAGGGATGGTAATGAGAGTCTTTGGTTTTTGGTTTTTGGTCTTGGGTCTCTGGTCTTTGGTGGGCTGTGCTGCCCGGCCGGTAAAAGAGAAAGCGGTTTTGAAGGAGCTTGCAGAAGGAAGGGCGATACCAGAGGAAGAGGTTTTAGCCTTAAGAGGAGAGGATATTCCTCTGGTAGAGAAAGAGCTAAAAGAGAGAAAGAAAGCGTTAACTGAAGAAGAAAAGAGAATCTTTAAGAACATCTACTTCGATTTTGACAAGAGCGATATCAAGCCAGAGAGTAGACCGGTCTTAGAGAAGATAGCCGCTTATCTTTTGAAGAACCCGGCCCTGGACCTCTTAATTGAAGGACACTGCGATGAGAGAGGGACGGAAGAGTATAACCTTGCTTTAGGAGAAAGAAGGGCTCTTTCTGCAAGGCGTTATCTGATTGGGCTGGGAGTAGCCAGTAAAAGGCTCCAGACCATCAGTTACGGGGAAGAGAGGCCTCTTGACCCCGGCCATGATGAGACCGCCTGGGCTAAAAACCGGCGTGCGGAATTCAAGCCCCTCCAATAAAATTTCTCCCCAATCTTCCGAAAGGAGTGAAGATATAAGGCAGGGAAGTCTCTCTCTAGAGGCATGGGAATTTCAATAAATTACATGGAAGTAACCCCCTAGGGGTTATCTTGAGGTTATATGAAAAAAAAGTTTCTATTGCTCATTGGGATTTGGGCATGGGGACTTTTAATCTCTGGGTGTGTAGCTTTACAGAAGGATGTGGAAGAGAGCCGGAGATTAATAGCTACCAAAGAGGAGGATTGGCGGAAGAGGTATCTGGCTTTGGGTGAGGAGATGGTTGGTTTAAGAGAGAAATCAGCCGAAAATGAAGGGGCGATCAGCGCCCTTTCGGTGAGGATAGAGAAGAGTGATGAAAAGATAGAAGATCTATCTTCACAACTAAAGAGGATCCAGAAAGATGTTGAGGAGAATAGCAAAGGAATATCCGAAATTTCTCTTTCTTTGAACGAGACCAAGAATTTAGCCAAAGCGCTTAATGAGAAGTACGAGAGTAAATTAACCGCAATCCTGGATGAGATTAAGAAGGAGAATGAAAGGTTAATTAAGGAGATAGAGAGTGTAAAGAAAAGGCCTACCCCCCAACTTCATATCGTAAAGGAAGGGGAGACCATCTCCGCCATTGCCCAGCTATATAGGGTCTCTCTGGAAGAGATTCTTAAAGTTAATCGGATCCCTGATCCGGATAAGATATCTGTTGGCCAGAGATTGATTATTCCCGAAAAATGACAAAATCCCAAACAGAAAGGTTTTTAAATGGAGATTCGCTGGCTCCTTTCCCTTAATTTAATAGGCTGGTTTAGTAGGGGTATCCTCATTATCCTCATCATCCTCTCCCTTATCTCCTGGAAGATTATCTTCCAGAAACTATTTTACTTTCACCGCGTAAGGAGAGTGGCCAGAAAGAAACGAGTAAGCGATGGAGAACTCCTATCCTTGGAGAAAGGGCTACCACTTCTGGCTACCCTAACTACGCTTAGTCCCTTTCTGGGTCTTTTGGGAACGGTCTGGGGAATTCTCCTCATCTTCTCCCGTCTCCATTGGAATGTAGGTGGAGGACTGGAGGTTATTGCTCCGGGGATAGCCCAGGCCCTTCTGACCACGGTGGCGGGATTATTGGTAGCGATTCCCGCCCTTTTCTTTTATAACTACTTTTCTACCGTTCTCCATTTCCTATCTTTAGAGAGAGAAAGTGAAGAAGCATAGAAGGATCTCCTTCCCCCTAAGCGAGATTAATATTACCTCGCTGGTGGATATCGCCCTTACCCTCTTGATCATCTTTGTCATCATCTCACCCTTCATTGGCCAGGGTCTATCCCTTAAGTTGCCCAAGGCGAGTGGAGAGAGGTTTCCCCTTAAGGAGCAAACGATTATTGAGATTGACCGAAAGGGAAATATCTATTTAAGAGGGGTTCCCTTATCAATCCCTCAGATGAAAGAGAGGCTTTCTACTCTCCACCTAAAGGAGCCTACGGCCGAGATAATCATTCGGGCAGACAAGGATGTTCGTTATGAGAGGGTAATAGAGGTGATCGATGCCGGTAGGGAATCTGGCTTTTCTTCTATAGGACTGGCCACGCTACCTAAAGAGAGATAGTAAAGATGAGAAGTTTTACCCTCTCCCTTTCCCTCCATCTTTTAGCCGCTCTCTTACTCCTCTTTTCACCCCGGGTCAGAACCCATTTACCAGAGAAGATAAGGCCGGTCTTTGTCGTTTCTCTGGAAAAGGCGTCACCTTTGCCTAAAAAGAGAGAAGAGAAGGGTAAAGTTTTCGAGAAGAAATTACCTGGGGTTAGAGAAGAGAGGGGTATAGAGATCATCCTGGGGAAAAGGATTGCGGAGAGGTTAGCCGAGATCGAGGCCAAAGGTCAAAGGTTAGTAGAGAAGGAGGTAACTAAAGAGGCATCGGCCGTAACCCCCGAAGCAGGATTTGCCTTTGGTTGGTATCTTACCCTTTTAGAGAAGAGGATCACCGAGGCCTGGCAGCCTCCCGCCGGCTCTTTAAGTACTGATAGAGAGGCTATTTTATCCTTTTCTCTAACCAGGGAGGGAAAGATAAAGGATATCCTGGTTAAGAAGAGTTCGGACTTCCCCGGCTTTGACCACTCCACCTTAAGGGCTATCGAGAATCTAGTAGATCTGCCTCCCTTGCCTTCTATTTGGGATAAGGAAGAATTAGAGATAATTGTGACCTTTAAGGCCCTTTGATGAAAAATTAAATGTCACTAAAGCAAACTTTTCCTTTTATAATCGGGATTTGCCTTTTAGGCACTGGGGCGCTCTTTGGCCAGGAGGTCTACTTAGAGGTTAGGAAAGAGGCCGCGCCAAAGATCAGGATAAATGTCTCTTTGGAGGAAAGAGAGGTTACTCAGGTTCTTGCTTCCGATTTGGAAAGGAGCGGTTATTTCGAGCTTACTTGCCGGGAAGAAGCAGAAATTATCCTGAAAGGAGAATGCGGTAGAATAAAAGAGGAGGTAGTTGCTGAAGTAGGCCTCTATTCCATTGACCAGACCTCTCCCTTTTATCTCCTGAAAGGAAGGGATAGGGATGAACGGAGGCTGGCGCACCGCTTGGCTAATCAAGTAGTAGAAAGGCTTACTGGCAAAAAGGGGATTAGCTATAGCAAGATTGTCGCTACTTACCAGACGGGGAAGGGGAAGGAGATTGTACTTCTCGATTATGATGGAGCAAACGAAAGATTGATTACTACTGACGAAAGTCTTTCCCTTTTCCCCAGATTTTCGCCAGACAATGCCTCTCTCCTCTATACCAGTTATCTGCGCTATTGGCCGGAGGTTATCTTACATCATCTTAATACCGGCAGAAGGGAGATTGTTGCTTCCTACCCCGGTTTAAATAGCGCCTCTTCCTTTAGTCCAGACGGAAGACAGGTTCTACTTACTTTAAGTAAGGATGGCAATCCCGAGATATATCTTTTAACCTTAGCTAACAAGAGACTAGAAAGGTTATCCAGAAATCGCGCCATCGATACCTCCCCCATCTTTCTGCCTGACGGTAAAAGTATTATCTTTGTCTCTGACCGCTCAGGTTCCCCACAGATCTACCAGCTCCAGCTAAAAGATAATTCTTTAAAGAGAATGACCTTTGAAGGTTCTTATAATACCTCTCCCGCTATCTCTCCTTCCGGAGACCATCTTGCCTATACTTCCCGAGTGGGTAGGCAGATGGAAATCTTTCTCCGAGAGATAGAGAGCGGTAATAGTTTCTGTCTGACTTCGGGTCCGGGAAATAAAGAGGACCCCTCCTTTGCTCCTGACGGTCGCCACCTGGTCTTTACCAAAACCTTAGACTATTCTTCCAATCTTTATATGCTTGACATTTTCAGTCGAGAAATTTATCCCATAACTACTAAAGGAGGTTATCGTAGCCCAGATTGGAGCAAATAAAATGACGGCGCTAACGTCTTTTACCTATTGAAGTTCCGATACCTTAAAAAGCGAGGTTAAGATGGGAAGGATATTACAGGGGGGCTACTACAAGACCCCCACTCTTCCCCCAAAAAAGAGGGCAAGATTCAAGATCAAAGGGTTTTTCCTCTATCTGGGCCAGGCCCTGCTCATCCTATCCCTTGTCTTTTTCTATCTCTGGCAGCGCCTCCGGATTAAAGAGCTCGGTTATGAATTGGGGAAGAGAGAGCAAGAGAGAAGAATCCTAATGGGTAGGAATCAAGAGCTGGAGATCGAGGCCTCGCGTCTGAGATCCCTGAAAAGGATAGAGGAGATCGCCTGCTCCCGGCTTGGTCTTGAGCCCTCAAAAGAGGGTGAGATCATCTTGTTGGATATCACTCCTCTTAAAGTAGAAAAGTGAGGTAGAATGTTTGAAAAAGGCCAGAGGGTTCGGGCTAGCCTCATCCTCTTCTTCCTCTTCACCTTCCTCTTCACCTTAACCCTCCGTCTTGCCTACCTCCAGATAGTCAGATCACCTGAGCTTGAGGAGAAGGCCCGGAGCCAATGGAGGAGGACGATCAAGATCGAGCCTCAACGAGGGATAATCTATGATCGGAGGATGCGCAAGTTAGCGATAAGTCTTCCCTTATATTCTCTTTATGCTCGCCCTAAGGAAATAGAGAATAAGGAGGAGATAGCAGAAAAACTCTCTCTAATTTTGGAAAAAGATCCTCCCCAGATTTTAGAGAAACTCAATAAGGAGAAAAACTTCGCATGGCTTGCGAGGAAGATGCCCAGGGATCTGGCAGAGAGGATAAGGGAGCCTGGTATCTCTAATGGTGTTGGATTGACAGAGGAGCCGAAGCGCCTCTATCCCAAGGGCGATCTTGCCTGCCACCTTTTGGGCTTTGCCGGAATCGATGACCAGGGCCTGGAGGGGATAGAGCTTTCCTACAATCGATATATTAAGGGGACCCCAGGCTGGCTCTTGAGTACCAGGGATGCCCGGGGAAGGAATGTCCTATCCGGAGAATATCGCCTCTACCCTCCCTCTGGCGGCTATGATATTATTCTTACTATGGATGAATCCATCCAATATATTGCGGAGAAGGAACTGGAGAGGATCTATGAGGAGCAAGAGGCAAAGAGCGCCACTATCATCGTCATGGACCCCAAGACGGGTGAGATACTGGCCCTAGCCAATCGACCATCCTACGATCTCGATAGGTTTGGAGACTATCCCCCGGATATGCGGCGCAACCGGGCGATAACCGATCTCTTCGAACCCGGCTCAGCATTGAAGTTTGTTACTGCCGCAGCCGCCTTAGCCGAGAATGTGGTAGAATATGAAGATAGGTTCTACTGTGAGAAGGGCTCCTTCCGGGTCTTGGATCATGTGGTCCACGATGTCAAGAAGTATGAGTGGCTCACCTTTCCTGAGGTAATTGAGAAGTCCTCTAATATTGGAACCATTAAGCTCGCTCAAGAGTTGGGTCCTTTAAAGCTCTATGAATACCTACGCTCCTTCGGTTTCGGTTCCTTAACGGGGATCGACCTTCCTGGGGAGGTGAGCGGAGTCTTGAGGAAACCGAGCAAGTGGAGCGGCCTCTCCATGGCTGCCGTACCCATCGGCCAGGAGATATCGGTCACCGCCATCCAGCTCGCCACTGCTGCCAGTGCTGTAGCCAATGGAGGAGTCCTGATGGGGCCCTGGGTGGTGAGGGCCATCGTCTCCCAAGATGGCCGGGTAATAAAGGAGTTTGGGCCCCTCCCTATACGCCGGGTCATCTCCCAGGAGACGGCCTCCAGGCTTACCGATATCCTCAAAGGGGTAGTAGTTAAGGGTACGGGCACCAATGCTCGGGTCCCGGGCTATGAGGTGGCGGGCAAGACCGGTACTGCCCAGAAGATGGACCCCAAAACCGGGAGGTATAGCCAGGATAAGGCGGTGGCCTCCTTCCTGGGCTGGGTTCCTGCAGACGATCCTCGGATCCTCATCCTGGTGGTGGTCGATGAGCCCAAGGGCCTCACCCTAGAGGGAAGGATGGTCCACTATGGGGGATTGATCGCTGCCCCGGTATTCAGGGAGGTGGCCCAGAGGACCCTCTGCTATCTCAACGTCCCTCCCGAGAAGTGCCCCAGGGGGGAGGTTATCAGGGTAGAGATCTCTAATCTGGAGCCAGAGGTTATAGAAAGAAAAGAGTTAGAGCGAGAAGAAGGGATGCCCGAGTTGAAAGGCAAGAGCATGAGGGAGGTACTCCGGATATTGAATGATTATGATTTGAGGCCAAACTTCATCGGTAGTGGTTGGGCGGTAGGGCAGAATCCCTTTCCCGGGGCTCCCTTGGAAGAGGTCAGAGGGTGTACCGTCTGGTTTGCGTCCCAGTAGGGTTAAACACTGGGCGGCAAAGTCTGTAGTAACCAGTTTTAACTGTTCACTCCTCTAGCGAGGGCGAGATGGTTCAGCTGAACGAATTATTGGATGTTCTAAAGGAGAAGGAGGTCTCCGGCCCCCAGGACATAGAGATCAAAGGGATCAACTATGTTTCAGAGAGGGTAGAGGAAGGTTCACTCTTCGTGGCCATCAAAGGCTTCCGGACCGATGGCCACCTTTTCATAAACGAAGCCCTCCTCAAAGGGGCCCGGGCCGTGGTTGTAGAGAAGAAGGTCCCCTTAGGGGAGGGGGTAACCGGGATCCTAGTTCCTGATACCAGGAAAGCCCTGGCCCTTTTGGCAGACAGATTCTATTACCATCCCTCAAAAAGACTTAAGCTCATTGGGATCACGGGCACCAATGGAAAGACTACCACCTCCTACCTTATTGAGGCCATTTTGACCGCAAATAGGAAGCGCTGCGGCCTCTTGGGTACCATTGCCCATAAGATAGGTGGTAAAACCATCCCGGCCCAGATTACTACCCCAGAGTCGTTGGACCTTCAGCGCTACTTTAGCCAGCTGGTGGAGAAGAGGATAAGATACGCAGTGATGGAGGTCTCGAGCCACTCCCTAGAGCTCTTCCGTATTGAGAAGGTGAAGTTTTCCATAGCGGTCTTCACCAATCTCTCCATCGATCACCTCGACTTCCACCAGACAATAGATGCCTATTTGGAGGCAAAGACTGGGCTCTTCAAGAGGCTAGCGAAGAGAGCCTTCGCGGTCATAAATATCGATGATCCCCGGAGCAAATATATAAAAGAGAGAACCCCCTGTTCCATATTGACCTATGGGATAGAGAAGGAGGCGGATATTAGGGCAAGGGATATAGAGCTAAGCCTAAAAGGGAGTAGCTTCAGGGTGAAGACAAACCAAGGGGATCTGGACATCAACCTCCCCCTTCCTGGGAGGCATAACGTGTACAATGCCCTGGCGGCCATCGGGGTCTGTTCTCTCTTAAAGATCCCTCCCTCTGCCATTAAAAAGGGCCTGGAAAGGGTGAAGAGTATCCCAGGAAGGTTTGAGAGGATTGATGAGGGCCAGGACTTCTCAGTAATTGTGGACTATGCCCATACGGATGATGCCTTGGAGAGGGTACTTGTCACCTGTCGGGAGTTGACAAAGGGGAGGATAATCTTAGTCTTTGGTTGTGGTGGGGATCGGGATAGGTCGAAGAGGCCCTTAATGGGAGAGGTGGCAGCGAGATGTAGCGACTATACCATAATCACCAATGACAATCCGCGCAGCGAGGAGCCCTTGAGCATCGCCTCAAGTATTGAGGTGGGGATGGAGAGGGGGAATGGGAGATATACCATCATCCTCGATCGGGAGGAGGCCATTAGAAAGGCGCTAGAAGAGGCCGCTTTAGGGGATCTGGTTCTAATCGCGGGGAAGGGCCATGAGACCACCCAGACCATTGGGACCCAGGTTCTTCCCTTCGATGATAGGGAAGTGGCTAGGAGGATATTGAGGGAGCGAGAAAGAGACAGAAGAGATGGAGAGGCTAACGGTTGGTGAATTGATAGAGGCTACTGGGGGGAGGTTGATCCAGGGGGATTTAAAGAGAGAGATCTCTGGTATCTCCACTGATAGTCGCAAGATAAAGAAGGATGAACTATTCATCGCGCTAAAAGGACCGAGATATGATGGCCATGACTTTGTTCCAGAAGCGATCCAAAAAGGCGCTTCTGGAATCCTAATCTCTAAACTACCAATGGCCAATCGCCAATTACCAATTACTATTTTAGTAAGGGATACTCTCAAGGCCTTAGGTCAGATCGCCCAATACTATCGGGAGAGGTTCGCTCTCCCAGTAGTTGCTGTGACCGGGTCAACGGGTAAGACGACTACCAAGGATATGATCGCCTCCATCCTCTCCTTAGAGCTCTCGGTCTTAAAGACAGAAGGGAACTTCAATAACGAGGTCGGGGTTCCCCTCACCCTCCTCCGCCTCTCCCGAGAGCATGAGGTTGCTGTCTTAGAGCTGGGGATGAGCGGCCTAGGAGAGATCGCCAGGCTCACCAGGATCTCCTCTCCCAAGATAGGGGTAATGACTAATGTGGGAGAGGTTCATCTCCAGTATCTGGGTAATGTAAAGAGGGTGGCCTTAGCCAAGGCCGAGCTGGTATATGCCCTGGGGAAAGACGATCTTGCCATTTTAAACATGGATGACCCCTATATCCGGGATATGAAGAGGGGAATAAAGGCAAGAATAATTACCTATGGTATAAAGAAAAGCTCAGAGGTTAGGGCCCAGAGGATCGAGAATCTGGGAGAGGAAGGGATGAGGTTTATCTTAAGGATAGGGAAGGAGAGCTTCCCCCTTCGACTGAGGTGTCTCGGTTATCACAATATATATAATGCCCTGGCAGCAGCATCTGCTACCCAGGCCTTAGGCATGAAGAGAGAGACGATTCGAGAGGGGCTATCCCAATTTCAGCCCCTGGCAGGAAGGATGAGAATAATAAGGATAGAGGGCCTCACCATTCTTGACGATACTTACAACGCCTCCCCCAAGTCTTTTATCGCCGCCATCGAGACCTTAAGGGACCTCGCCCCAAAGGGAAGGAAGATATTGGTAGCGGGAGATATGCTAGAACTGGGAGAGAAGGCTCCCCTGGCCCATAAGGAGACCGGGATATATATTGCCCATTCCGGAATAGATGCCCTCATCACCTGTGGAGACTTGGCCTCCTCCATCGCCCAGGGAGCGATAGGGGCGGGAATGAAGGAGAAAAGGATAATCCCTTGCCGGGATAAAGAAGAGACTATAAAGAAACTATGCTCTCTTGCTAAAGGAGGAGATACCATCCTCATTAAGGGCTCCCGGGCGACAGGAATGGAGGAGATCGTAGAGAAATTACGCAAAGTTTACGGTGAAAAGAGAAGAAGAAGATTCTAAGTTTATCAATTAGCCCTGGAGCGAGCTTTTTAAAGTCTATAGAAAACTACCTCCTTCGTCAGAAACAAGTATGATTACTGGCCT
>DLMW01000030.1:7892-8519 GCA_002478245.1 bacterium UBP18_UBA7526 | reverse complement strand
TCCGCTTCTTCAATCACTGTAAGCGAAACATTTTTTGTCCGATCGAATATCACTTATTTCAGATTAATTAAGGTCTTTGAAAGACTCCATGGGTTAAAGGGAGCCTCTTCATGAGCCTTTTTGAGGGTATATGTTTGACAATCAAAGGGAAGATGGTATAATAGTAAAAGAAATAAAAAAGAAGGAGTAAGAATGCAAGTAAGGGTGAGGTTTGCCCCCAGTCCTACCGGCCGTCTCCATATCGGAGGAGTGAGGACCGCCCTCTTTAACTGGCTCTTTGCCCGGCATCATAAGGGAAGGTTCATCCTGCGCATTGAGGATACGGACAGGAAGAGGTCAACCAAGGAATCCATCGCTGATATCCTAGAGAGTATGGAGTGGCTAGGCTTGGAGTGGGACGAAGGGCCCTACTTCCAGATGGAGAGACTGGATATCTATAAGAAATATGGGGATGGGCTCTTAGAAGAAGGAAAGGCCTACTTATGTTACTGCACTCCTCATGAGCTTGAGGAAAGGAGGAGAAAGGGAGCCTATAAGTATGATGGGAGGTGCCGCAATCTGACCAAAGAAGAGAAGGAAGAATGCATTGCCCAAGGAAGGAAGCCGGCCCTGAGGCTCAAATCGCCT
>DLMW01000030.1:0-7651 GCA_002478245.1 bacterium UBP18_UBA7526 | reverse complement strand
CTCTTGGATGACTTTGTATTACTCAAATCGGATGGCGTCCCTACCTATAACTTTGCCTGTATCATCGACGATGTCCTTATGAAGGTCAGCCATGTAATAAGGGGGGAGGACCACCTTCCCAATACCCCCAGGCAGATACTGGTCTATGAGGCTTTAGGCTTTGAACTACCTGAATTTGCTCATCTTCCCATGATCCTGGGAAGCGACCATACCCCATTATCCAAGCGCCATGGAGCAGTGGCGGTCAGTCAGTATAGAGAGAAGGGATACCTTCCCCAGGCCCTGATAAACTATCTGGCCCTCCTTGGCTGGGGGACGCCTGAGTCGCAGCAGCTCTTTACTATAGAAGAGTTGATTGAGAGGTTTTCCCTAGAGCATGTGAGCAAGAACCCGGCGGTCTTCGATCCCAAGAAATTGGAGTGGATGAATGGCCATTATCTTAAAAGTTCTCTTCCGGAAGAGATAACGGATTTGGTCATCGATTATCTGAAGAAGAAGGGGCTTCTACCAGAAGAGATCGATCCCGAGAAGAGGAGATGGATAGAGAGGATTGTAAGAGCAGTGGGAGATCGCCTGAAGTATATCGGCCAGATCACGGATTATGCTGGCTTCTTCTTTACTGAAGAAATAACCCTAGGTAAGAAGGCAAAAGAGAGGTTCTTGAAGAAGGAGATCAAGCCCTTTTTAAAAGAAGTAGAAGAGAAGCTATCTAGGTTAGAACAGTTTAGGGAGAAGGAAATAGAAGAGATAATCAGGAAGGAACTTGAGGTATTCAAGCTAAAGCCCAAGATAGGAGCCCAGGCCATCCGAGTAGCCCTCACGGGACAGACGATTAGCCCCCCTCTCTTTGAAATCATGGAACTTTTAGGAAAGGAGAAGACGATGAAACGCTTAGAGATAGCCCTTTCATCTCTTTAAGTCGAAGAAAAGTTGCTATTCCATTGGTTATATGCTAAACTAAAATATTAAGATAGGTGCATTCTTATTCTAGGCGCAAGCAAAGCGCGCCGTCAAAATGCGGGATCATCTAGCGGTAGGATGCGAGACTCTGGATCTCGTCGCGCTGGTTCGAATCCAGCTCCCGCAGCCAACCTACGCTCCTTCGGAACTTCGGTTGGTAAACCAATTCCAATAAAGATAAGAAAAGAGCTTAGAGACCTCCCCTTTACCAAGAAGAAAAAATAATAACAAATTTCGGCGCCATCGTCTAGGGGCTTAGGACGCCACCTAGGCGGACGCCAAGATGGCGCGTTAGTCTAGTTGGTTTAAGACGCTGCCCTCTCAAGGCAGAGATCACGGGTTCGAATCCCGTACGCGCTACCAATACGCGGATAAATTAGTTCGGAGTTGGGAGTCTTCGAACACCGAATTCAAGGCCGTGCTCTGAACCGCTGAATCAGTGGTGTAAAGATGAAAGAGGCGATTAAGAAAGCTAGGGTTTTGATGGAGGCTCTACCCTATATTAAATCCTTCTATGATAAGACCGTGGTCATTAAATATGGGGGAAGCGCCATGGTCCAGGAGGATCTGAAGCAAAGTGTCATCCAGGATATCATCTTCATGGAGTATGTGGGCATGCATCCGGTCGTGGTCCATGGAGGAGGGGCCCAGATCTCCGAGCTTATGAAGAGACTGGGCAAGAAGCCAGAGTTCCGGAAGGGCTTGAGGATTACGGATAAGGAGACGATGGAATTGGCAGAGATGGTCTTGGATGGAAAGATAAACTCCGAGATCGTAAAACTAATCAACGAGAATGGAGGGAATGCTGCTGGACTTTCTGGAAAGGATGGGAACCTCATCCGGGCAAGGAAGCTTTTAGGTGAAAAGGGTGAAGATATGGGTTATGTGGGAGAGGTGGAGTCCATTAATCCAGGCATCATAGATGTCTTAGGGAGGCAGGACTTCATTCCCGTCATCTCTCCCATAGGAGTGGGCCGGGATGGTCATACCTACAATATAAATGCCGATCTGGTTGCGGGAGAGATCGCCTCTGCCCTAAAAGCCCACAAATTGGTTCTACTTACTGATGTCAAGGGAATCTATAAGGGCAAGACCCTTCTGTCTACTCTGAAGATTAAGGATGCTCAGAGGTTGATAGAGAAGGGGTTCATCTCGGCCGGGATGATTCCCAAGGTGAAGGCCTGCATTCGGGCCCTTTCGGCCGGGGTAGCCAAGACCCACATCATCGATGGTCGCATCCCCCATTCCCTACTTTTAGAGATCTATACTGACAAAGGAATCGGAACAGAGATTGTGAAGTGAGGATAGAAGAGGTAAGAAGTTTAGACGAGAAATACGTTATCCATACCTATAAGAGGGCTCCTTTAGTCCTGGTCAAAGGAAAGGGGACGAGGGTCTGGGATAGTGAAGGGAGAGAGTATCTAGACTTTGTGGCCGGGATTGCGGTTAATGGATTGGGCCACTGCCATCCCAAGGTAGTAGCCGCCATTCAGAGGCAAGTCACCCGGCTAATACATATCTCAAATCTCTACTATATCGAGCCCCAAGTAAGGTTGGCAAAACTATTGGCAGAGAACTCCTTTGGGGATAAGTCCTTCTTCTGTAATAGTGGGGCAGAGGCCAATGAGGCAGCCCTAAAACTCTCCCGAAAGTATGGAAAGGGAGAGAGGTATGAGATAATCTCTATGGAGGGCTCCTTCCATGGAAGGACGCTGGCTACCTTAACTGCTACTGGGCAAAAGAAGTATCGGAAAGGCTACGCTCCCTTAGTTCCTGGATTTAAGATTATTCCCTTCAATGATTTAGAGAAGGTAAAAAAAACCATTAGCAATCGCACCGTGGCCATCATGTTAGAACCCATTCAGGGAGAAGGGGGAATAAATGTTGCTAAGGATAAATATCTAAAGGGCATTCGCAGGTTATGTGACGAGAATGACCTTTTGCTTATTCTGGATGAGATCCAGTGTGGGATGGGGAGGACGGGAAGGCTATTCTGTTATGAGCACTATGGGATAGAGCCAGATATCATGACCCTGGCCAAGAGCCTGGGAGGAGGCTTTCCCATCGGGGCCATGATCACCAAAGATAGGATCGCCTCTTATTTCTCTTTTGGTGACCATGCCTCCACTTTTGGAGGGAATCCTCTTGCCTGTAGTGCCGCCTGCGCCGCAATTAAAGCCATCTTGGAGGAGAGATTAATAGAAAATGCTGTCCGGGTAGGCGATTACTTTATAGAGAGATTGAAAGGACTTCAAAAGAGATACTCTTTTATCAAAGGTGTGCGCGGAAAAGGTCTGATGATCGGTGTGGAATTAGAATTTGCCGGGGAGGATATCGTTACCAAGTGTCAGGAGAAAGGGATCCTCATCAACTGCACTGTGGATAGGGTCTTGAGGTTTTTGCCGCCCCTAATCGTGACCAAAGAAGAAGTGGATAGAGTAATCACTGTCTTAGACGGAGTATTTGAAAGAAGTAACCAGTAACCAGTTTACAGTAAAATTACAAGCACCAAGCATCAAATTCGAAATCCTAAGCACGAAATCCGAAATAATTTCAAATGACCAAAATCCAAATAATCAAAACAGTCTTGAACATTTGAGTTTTAAATTTAGGATTTGTTTAGGATTTAATTATTCTGGTTACTGTTCGCTGGTTACTGTAAACTAAACTGACCGATAGGGAGGTTAAAGTGAAACGTAAAGATCTAATCTCTATCGCTGCTCTGACACCGAAGGAGATCAATCAGATATTCAAAGTGACGCGGAGACTGAAGAAATTGCACAAGAGGAGGAAGGAGCATCTTCTATTATTGGATAAGACATTGGCCATGATCTTTCAGAAGCCCTCTACCAGGACCAGGGTCTCCTTCGAGGTGGGAATGTACCAGTTGGGAGGATATGCCCTCTTCTTAAGTGCTCAGGATCTGCAACTGCGTAGGGGAGAGACGATTAAGGATACAGCACTTACCCTATCCCGCTATGTGGATGGGATAATGATCAGAACCTATGACCATCAGGATGTGGAGGATTTAGCAAAGTATGCTACCATCCCGGTAATAAATGGCCTATCCGACCTCCTCCATCCCTGTCAGGTACTATCCGACCTCTATACCATTAGGGAGAAGAAAGGAAGGCTCAGGAGACTGAAGGTAGCCTATGTCGGTGATGGGAATAATGTGGCCAACTCCTGGTGCTATGGGGCGGCAAAGATGGGGATGGAACTCTCCCTTGCCTGTCCCGCCCGCCATCAACCGAATGAGACCGTGGTGGCGAGAGCGAGTGGTGAGGCCCTGATAAGTGGAGCGAAGATAAATATCCTTGAAGACCCATCTCTAGCGGTGAAGGATGCCGATGTCATCTATACCGATGTCTGGGCAAGTATGGGGAAGGAGGAAGAGGCTATAGAAAGGAGGAACATCTTCTATCCCTATCAGGTGAACGAGGAACTGGTGGGAAAGGCGAAGAAGGATGTTATTGTCATGCACTGCCTCCCTGCCCATCGGGGGGAGGAGATTACCGATGGGGTGATGGATGGACCACATTCCGTAGTCTTCGATCAGGCAGAGAACAGGCTCCATGTTCAGAAAGCAATACTTGTGTTACTGCTTGGCGAGTGAGTAATATAGGTTACAGGCTTCAAGTCGCAGGCTTTTAGGCTTGTGGTTTGTAGCCTGAAGCGGAGGAATAAATGGCAAATAGAATTAAGAAGATTGTTCTGGCATATTCTGGAGGGCTGGATACCTCGGTAATCCTAAGATGGCTAAAGGAGAGGTATAAGGTTCCGGTAATCGCTCTTCTGGCTGACTTGGGACAGGGAGAGGACTTAGCGGATGCCAAAGAGAGGGCAACTAAGATCGGGGCGGAGAAGGTGATAGTAAAGGATTTAAAAGAGAAGTTTGTAAGGGACTTTGTTTTTAAGGGATTATGTGCCAATGCCATCTATGAGGATAAGTATCTACTGGCCACTGCCCTATCCCGACCATTGATCGCAGAATCATTAGTAGAGGTGGCCAAGGAAGAGAAGGCGGATGCGGTTGCCCACGGCTGTACTGGTAAGGGGAATGATCAGGTACGCTTCGAGATCTCTATCGCTGCTTTAGCCCCAGATACGAAGGTCCTTGCTCCAGTAAGGGAGTGGGAACTCAAGACCAGGGAAGAGGAATTGGATTATGCCAAGAAGCTTAACGTTCCTTTAAAGACAACTAAAGAGAGCCCTTATAGTATTGATAAGAATCTCTGGGGGGTCTCCATTGAATGTGGTGTCCTGGAGGATCCCTGGGCCGAACCGCCTGAGGAGATCTACCAGTTGACTACCTCACCAGAGAAAGCTCCGGATGAACCTACCTATTTAGAAATTTATCTTGAGAATGGGGTTCCCAAGAAGATAGATGGTAGGGAGTATAAACCAGTAGATCTGATCGCCAAACTGAATGAGATTGGGGGGGCGAATGGGGTCGGTCGTGTAGATCATATCGAATCCCGGGTAGTAGGGATAAAGTCAAGGGAGATATATGAGGCACCAGCAGGAAGGATTCTCTATCTGGCTCACAAGGAGATGGAAAACTTGACCCTGACCCACCAGACATTAGAGTTCAAAGCAATGGTAGATAAGAAGTATAGCGAACTCATCTATAACGGGATGTGGCACTCTCCTTTGAAGAGGGCCCTGGATGCTTTTATTGAAAAGACCCAGGAGAATGTCACAGGAACCGTGAGGCTCAAGCTCTATAAGGGAGATTGTATCGTCGTTGGTCGAAAGTCCCCCTATTCTCTCTATAGTCAGGCCTTAGCTACCTATGGAAAAGGGGATATCTTTGATCAGAAATTAGCCAAGGGCTTCATCGAAATCCTGGGTCTTCCTCTAAAGGTACAGGCAAAGATAGCGCCACCGCCAAAGGTGGTAAAGGAGAAATAGCATGAATCCCGTTAGGCCTTTCTATATCTAACGGGATAAAGTTGGAGAATTTTTTAAAATGAGCCAAGCCCCATAGATACGAAGTTATTAACTTTATTCGCTTCGCTCATAAAATAAGAATCTGCCCTACGGGCAGAACCTTGTTTTTCGCTTCGCTCAAAATAAGGAGGTCTAATGGGATGAAGACGGTAGAAGAATTCTTAGAGTCCATCTCCTTTGATAGGAGGCTCTATCGGTATGACATTCAGGGCTCCATCGCCCATACCAAGATGCTTGCTAAGTGTAAGATCATTGCTGATTCTGAAGGGAAGAAGATCATTAAGGCCCTGAAGGAGATTGAGAAAGAGATAGGGAGTGGAAAATTTAAGTTTCATCCTTCTTTAGAGGATATCCATACCCACATTGAGCGAAGGCTCATAGAGAAGATTGGGGATATAGGAGCAAAACTTCATACCGCCCGGAGCCGGAACGACCAGATCGCCTTAGATATGCGCCTGTATTTAAAGGATGAGATAAAGGAGATTGCCCAGTTAATCAGGAATCTGCAGAAGAGCATCCTCAAAGTGGCGGAGAAGAATATAGATATCATTATGCCTGGATATACCCACTTACAGCATGCCCAGCCTCTACTATTCTCTCACTGGATAATGGCCTACTTCTTCATGCTCGATAGGGACTGGGAGAGGCTTTTGAATACCTTTGATCGGGTGAATCTCTCTCCTTTAGGAGCGGCAGCCCTGGCAGGAACCTCCTATGCAATCGATCGGGAATATACCGCCCGACTCTTAGGCTTTCCCAGAGTAGTCCCGAGTAGCATGGATGCTGTTTCAGATAGGGACTTCATCATTGAGTTCTTAGCCGATGCCTCTTTGATTATGATGCATCTTTCAAGGTTGAGTGAGGAGCTTATTCTTTTCTCAAGTAAGGAGTTCGGTTTTATCGAACTTGCCGATGCCTTTACTACTGGTTCCTCCATCATGCCCCAGAAGAAAAATCCCGATGTCTGTGAGTTAATAAGGGGGAAGACAGGAAGGGTCTATGGGGATCTGATGAGCCTACTAACCACTATGAAGTCTTTACCCTTAGCCTATAATCGGGACATGCAGGAGGATAAAGTCCCTCTATTCGATGCGGTAGATACCCTCAAAGGTTCTCTATCCCTCTCTGCCCAGATGCTCGCTACCCTGAAGATAGATAAGAAGAGGATGCTTGCCTCTTTGGAAGGCGACTTCTCTCCGGCTACCGATTTGGCAGACTATTTAGTAAAGAAGGGTCTGCCTTTCCGGAAGGCACATAGAATAGTGAGTAATCTAGTGAAAGAAACTATTAAGAAGAAGAAGGATTTGACCGATTTAACCTTAAAAGATTTTAAGGCTTATTCCAAATTATTCGCTTCCGATGTCTTTGATACTATAAAGGTAGAGGCAGGCATCGCTAGCCGAAAGTCCCTGGGAGGAACGGCCAAGGAGAGTGTAAAGAGGCTCATCGCCCAGGGGAAAGAGACTCTCAGGAAATAACCAAGATACAATGACCAAATCCCGAAAATCTCCGAAGAGGAGGGATGAGGTTAGATTTTCGAGGATCCCGTCTTGTCCGCAATCTGGTTATTGATTGAGGTGTAGAGATAATAAAATGGGGACATTTGATTATAAAAAAAACGATCTCTACTGTGAGGGAGTAAGGATAGAAGATGTTGCCAAAGAAGTCGGAACCCCTTTCTATCTCTATAGTCAGAAGGGGATCGTAGATAATTACCGAGCCTTTGATGAAGCTTTTA
>DLMW01000082.1:6198-6337 GCA_002478245.1 bacterium UBP18_UBA7526 | reverse complement strand
TGCGCTTAAGCAAGTTAGAGGATCTCATATTCTCTGGCTCTGAGGCCCGGAAGCCCTTAGGCATGGCAGAGGTCTCCCTTACCGTGACCAATGAGGATAAGAGGCTCCCCATTGAGTTTAGCGAGGTCACCATTACCCG
>DLMW01000082.1:5698-5847 GCA_002478245.1 bacterium UBP18_UBA7526 | reverse complement strand
GAAGAGACCTTAAGGAAGCTGGAGGCCACCCAAGAGAACCTCATGCGCTTAGAGGATGTCATCGGTGAGGTGAAGCGCCAGATCAATTCCCTCAAGAGGCAGGTGGGAGAGGCAGAGAGGTATCAAGGGTTAAAGGAGGAGTTAAGGAA
>DLMW01000082.1:3814-5568 GCA_002478245.1 bacterium UBP18_UBA7526 | reverse complement strand
AAGGAGGAGTTAAGGAATCTGGAACTAAACCTGGGGATAATTGAATTCCGGGAATTAAGAAAGAAAAGGGAATTCTCTCTCGCAGGATTGGAGAGATTTCGGGATGAGAGAGAATCTTTGGAGAGGAGAATAAAAGAGACGGAAGAGGCCTTAAAGAATAGCCAAAAGAAGGCGCAGGAGCTCGAGACTAACCTCTACCAAGCCCAAGAGAAGCTCTTTAGGATAGCAAGTGAGATTGAGAGGTCAAAGGAGCGGATCCATACCTATCAGGAGAGGGGGGAGGGCCTCGCGGAAGAAGGGGCCAGGAGAAGGAAGGAGATAGCGGGATTAAGAGAGAAGAGAAGGGGTTTAGAGGAGGAGATAGGAAGAAGGGAGGAGGAGCTAAGATCACTCGCCATCCAGATTGAGAAGGAGACTCTTAAGTCAAAAGAGGAGGAGAAATCCCTTGAGAGGCGGAATAGAGAGTTGGAAAGGGCTATAGAGGCCCAGGAAACCCTGAAGAATGAGGTCATCGAGATCCTCTCCCAGATAGCCGCTACCAGGAATGACCTAAGGTACTTAGAGACCGGACAGAGGAATGTCGATATCCGCAAGGAGAGGCTCTTAGTAGAGAAGACTAGGATTGGGGAAGAGGGGAAGGAGGTTGGGAAGAAGGCAGAAGAGATAGAGAAGGGCATTCAAGATCGTAGAAAAAGGGTCTCTGAATCTGAAAAGGAGAAGAAGGGTCTCTTAGAAGGGGAGGAGGGGGATAGGGAAGGGCTTCTCGAAATAGAGGAGAAGATCGATGGATTGAAGGAAAGGATAATAAAGAAGACCTCCCGTTTAGAATTTCTGAAGGAAGGATTAGAAGGATACTATAGCGGAGTAGAAGAGATCCTCCGCGCCCGGGATAGATTATCTGGCATCGAGGGAGTAGTAATCGATTTAATTAAGACCCCCTCCCAGTATGAGAGGGCTATCGAGGCTGCCTTAGGAGAAAGGATCCAGAGTATCATTACTCGGGATCTAAAAAGCGCCCGAGAGGCCATAGAGTATCTGAAGGGAAGAAATCTGGGAAGGGCCACCTTCCTTCCTTTAGAAGCTATTAAGCCAAGTGAGGGATTAAACCTTTCTTCTTTGGTAAAGGAGAAGGGGGTTATTGGCCTGGCTTCTCTTCTGGTCAAATGTGAAGCACAATATCGGCCGATTGTAGAGTATCTCTTAGGAGATGTCTTGGTAGTAGAAAATCTTGAGATAGCCTTTGAGATTGGTAAAAAGTCAAAAGGAGATATTAGGGTGGTAACTCTCGAAGGAGAGATAGTTACCCCTCGCGGAGAGATTAGCGGTGGAAGCCTTGCGCACCTATTGGGAAGAGAAAGAGAAAAGGAGGAACTTGATAGAGAGATCCAGGCCTTGGATGAGAACCTTAAGAAGTTAGAGGAAGATAGGGCCCATTTGGAGGAGAAGGTCTTCAAGAGAAGGGATAGGATCTCCAGTATCGATTCCGATATTAAGAAAGAGGAACTGGAGATAACCTACCTGGAGAGAGACTACAGCGGCGTCACTTCCCAGAGAGAGAGGGTAGATAGGGACCTTTCGCTCTTAGAGATGGAAGCTGGGGAACTTGGCAAAGAGGGGGAAGAGCTGGCCAAAAAGAGGAAAGAACTGGAGACCAGATTAGAGGATCTCAAAGAGAAAGAGATTGGGGCCCAAGAAAGGATCACTAAGTTAAAGGAAGAGATTAAAGAGTTGGAGAAAGAGATTAGCCAGGTGAG
>DLMW01000082.1:666-3703 GCA_002478245.1 bacterium UBP18_UBA7526 | reverse complement strand
GTAACTAACCTCAAGGTCTCCATCGCTTCCTTAGTGGAGAAGGAGACTGGGCTTCGTGAAAATCTGGGCCGCATGCGGGAAGACCTAAAGGACCTTACTAACTCAATCGCGATCCGTCAGGGAGAGGTCGCTGAGGGGAGAATGAGGAGGGAAGACTTTAGTGATTTAATTACTAAAGAGGAAGAGAAAGAGAAAAAATTATTAAGAGAAAGGGAGAGGGCAGAAGAAGAACTTGAGGATCTAAAAAAGAGAAAGGAAGGGATTGCTAACGAGGTATCTAAAAAGGAGGAGGAATTGAGAGGGGTTAAGGTTTTAGGGGAGAAGCTTCAAGGCCAGTTCAACGAATTGACTTTCCAGGGCCGGGAAATTAACCTCGAAATGGAGAACCTTTCCCGAAGAATAAGGCAGGATTATGGGATCCTTTTAGAGGAAGCGGAAAGGGATTATCAGGTAGTGGAGATAGAGGATAGAGATGGGTATAGGAATAGGATAGCAGGATTAAGAGAGAAGATGGAGGCCATGGGGCCGGTGAACCTAGTGGCCATGGAGGAGTATAAGGAACTTGAGGGGAGGTATAATTTCCTAACTGGTCAGAAGAAGGACTTAGAAGAGGCCGCCGCTTCCTTGAAAGAGGCCATCGCCAAGATTAACAGAACAACAAGAAGCCTCTTCTCCCAGACCTTTGAAGAGATAAGAGAGAATTTCAATCAGGTCTTCCAAAGACTATTTGAGGGAGGAAAGGCAGACCTTGTTCTATTAGATGAGAGGAATATCTTAGAATCGGGAATAGAGATCAAGGCCCAACCACCAGGGAGAAACCTGAAGAGCATCTCCCTCTTATCCGGGGGGGAGAAGGCCCTGACCGCCATTGCCCTACTATTCGGCATCTTCATGGTCAAGCCCTCCCCCTTCTGCGTCCTGGATGAGATCGATGCCGCTTTGGATGAGGCGAATATCGCTAGATTCACCCGGGTATTGAAAGAGTTCGCTAAGAAGTCCCAGTTCATCATCGTCACCCATAATCGGGGAACTATTGAGGCCTCGGATACCATGTACGGGGTGACCATGGAGGAGTCTGGGGTATCGAAACTGGTCTCAGTAAAGTTTGCCCAGGAAGAGATTGAGAGGCAGAGACGCGAATCAGCGCGAGTTAAAGCAAAAGAATAAAAAACGAATGGAAAGGTCATGAAAAAACTTCTTTTAACGACTTTAATATTGCTGATAACCTCCTGGGCATATGGTCAGGGAATAAAGTGGTATGAGAACTTTGCTAAAGGATGGGCAGAAGCCAAAAGATCGGGAAAGCCCATGATGATCGACTTCTATACTGATTGGTGTCATTGGTGTGGTGAACTGGATAAGAAGGTCTATACCGATCCCCATGTTATAAAATTGGCAGAAGATAAAGCAAAGTCCAGCTACTCTTTGGGTAAAAATTATGAGGCAAACAAGATGTATCCCCAGGCAATAAGGGAATATCAAAGAGTAATCAGCGAATATCCCAATACTATCTGGGCAAGAAAAGCAGAGGAGCGGATTAAGATCATAAAATCAAAGCAAAGATAAAAAATTTGACAACTGAGATTATTTGTGTTAATATCTAACCATAACTGAATAGGGAAACCCTGTGAGATAATTTCATATCTAACGGGGTAAATCTTCGGGGTGGGGTGCAATTCCTCGATCGGCGGTAAGCCCCCTGGAGATGGCAGACAGGCTGGCTAAAAGTGACGGGAACGCTTCAAAGAAGCGTTCCCCATCTCCAACGGGGTAAAGCCCGCGAGTCTGGACATAGTCATGTCCGGACCGAACTGGTGGGATTCCGGTGCCGACGGTGAGCCCCGTTAGGGATCATCTCCAACGGGGTAAAGTCCGGATGGGAGAAGATTGGACGCGATGCGAAAGCCCTGAAGAGAAGTCTTCGGGGCTTTTTTATAATTAGGCCTTCTCCAGCCTTATTAACTGGAGAGTTACGATGAACGATAAAGAGTATATGAGATTGGCTTTGAAGTTGGCGATCAAGGCGATAGGTAGAACTTCCCCCAATCCTTTAGTAGGAGCGGTCATTGTTAAGAACGATAGAATTGTTGGAAAAGGATACCATAAAAGGGCTGGGAAACCCCACGCAGAGATCAATGCCCTGAATATGGCAGGAGAAAGAGCAAGGGGTGCTACTCTCTACCTTAACTTAGAGCCCTGTGCCCACTTTGGAAGAACCCCTCCCTGTACCAAAAGGATAATCTCTTCTGGAATAAAGAAGGTTGTGGCAGCCATGATCGATCCCAATCCTTTAAATTGTGGCAGAGGGGTTAAAGAATTGAGAAGGGCAGGAGTAAAAGTAAAGACAGGAGTTTTAGAAGAGGAAGCGAAGAGGGTAAACGAATCCTATATTAAGTATATTACTACCAAAAGGCCATTCGTCATCCTGAAGACTGCCATGAGTCTGGATGGAAAGATCGCTACTAGGACTGGGGATTCGAAATGGATTACCAATGAGAGATCACGAAAGTACCTTCATAGATTGAGAAGAGAAGTAGACGCTGTCTTAGTCGGTATTGAGACGGTTTTGAGGGATGATCCGAGATTAACATCTCGGATCCTGGCTAGAAACCCCCTACGCGTTGTGGTAGATAATAGAGCCAGGATTCCCCTGGGTGCAAAGGTATTGAACCGAGAGGCCCCCACCATTGTTGCTACGACAAAGTTTGCCTCAAAGAGGAAGATAGAAGCATTGAGAAAGAAAGGGGCCAGGGTTTTAGTTATTAAGGATAGAGACGAAAAGGTGGATTTAAAAGAATTGCTGAAGAGACTCGGGAAGTTGGAAATAGTCAGTCTTTTAGTCGAGGGAGGGGGGAGAATTAATGCCTCTTTCCTAGAGAACAGTCTGGTGGACAAAGTCCTATTCTTCGTCGCGCCCAAGATAATTGGAGGAGAAGAAGCAATTACTCCTGTAGAAGGAGAGGGAATAGAAAGAATAAAAGACGCCATAAAATTAAGGAACATTGGCATTAAAAGATTCGGAGAGGATGTGCTGGTG
>DLMW01000082.1:0-537 GCA_002478245.1 bacterium UBP18_UBA7526 | reverse complement strand
TAGAAGGATACGTCTCATAGTTGGTTAGCCAGTGAAAAACCGACTAACCGGCAAACTATCTGAGCGAAGCGAGGCATTATGTTTACTGGACTAATAGAGGAGATGGGAACGGTTAAAAGCATTAAGAGAAGAGCAGGTTCTATGGAGCTAACCATCTCTGGTAAAAAGATAATAAAGGATATAAAAGAAGGGGATAGTATTTCGGTGAATGGGGTGTGTCTTACCGTAACCTCCACCGAAGGTGGATCCGCCTCTGGCGGAAGTTACCAGTTACCAGTTGCCAGTTTTAATGTTGATGTTGGAGCAGAAACGTTGCGAAGAACAAATTTAGGGAGGTTAAGGATGGGAGAGAAGGTGAATTTAGAGAGAGCTCTAAAGGTAGGTGAAAGGTTAGGAGGCCATTTCGTTACTGGTCATATCGATGGCGTGGGGATTATAAAGAAGAAGATTAGGGAAGGAGACACTTTTCTCTTCGAGATCGAGGCCCCAGATGAGATTATGGACTATATCATTCCCAAAGGCTCCATTGCTTTGGAT
>DLMW01000088.1:19328-20905 GCA_002478245.1 bacterium UBP18_UBA7526 | reverse complement strand
TTAGCAGGCTATTTTCAAGCGTACAATTGGATACTATGGGGTTGGTTCTTGATTGTAATATCACTGTTACTTCATATACCAGTAATACACATACCATTGATTAAAAAATAGCGCCCCTTAAAAGAGCCAAAGAAAAATAAGGCTATAAAGTTCAGATAGCCATAAAAATATAAATGGAAATAATCATGACGAACTTTTATAAAGGGTCTGCCTGAAATGGCAGATAATAGCGTGTTTACGGCTTCACTTCGTTTCGTCCAACTCGGCTTCAACCCCGCAGTTAGGCGAAATTGAAATTTTTGGAAAGAGAGTCTTTATGAGGGAGGAGGATTATGTATGAGATAGATAGGAATGTCTATGCCTACGGGTGCCCGGAGTGTGGAGAGCTCCACTATCCCGCACCTATGCGCTGCAGGAAGTGTGGATATCGCCGCTATCCAGAGGAGGAGGTCGAAAGGTACTGGAAGAGGGAGGGATACAAACCCTGGAAGAAGATCCCTTTAGGCGGCCCCTGTAGACTCTTAAGTTATACCAGGCTCTGGGCTCTACCAGTAGGCTTCGATCAGCAGTATCTGGATTTTGGCCTGGTAGAGTTTGAGAATGGCCTAAGGGCCTCGGGGCAGTTATTGGTAGCTAGACCCAAGACAGGCATGAGGCTGAATGCTAAGATAGGAAAGATCAAGGAGTTCAGGGGGAAGGTATACTACGGTCTTCAGTTTGAAGAAGCCAAATAGAATGGGAAAGGAAGTGGTCGTTTGAAGGGCGAACAGGGCGATCTTTTTGATTACTTCTTTGGTAAAGAGAAGCCATCACCAAAATCAGGGGAGAGGCCTCTAGTCTTAAGCTATTCCCAGATAAATACCTACCAGCAGTGCCCCCTCAAGTATAGGTTTCAGTATGTAGAGAGAAGGCCCACCAAACCCCGCCCCCACTTAGCTCTGGGAAACACCATTCATGATACCCTGAGAGACTTCCACAGAGAGTTCGATCCCAAGAGAGCTAACCTGGAAGACCTACTAAATCTCTATGAGAAGAACTGGGTAACTGAGGGCTATGAGAGCAAGGAAGAGGAAGAGGAGTTTAGAAGAGAAGGGGAGAGGATGCTTAAGGATTACTATCAGACAGCGATAGAGAGCCCCAATCTTCCCCTTTATCTGGAGGAGAAGTTTAGGTTCCGCATGGGGGACTGTGAGGTCTGGGGAAAGATAGATAGGATCGATAGGCTTCCTGATGGGGAATGGGAGATCATAGACTATAAGGTGGGTAAGAGAAGGATAGAAGAGGTAGAATTGGAGGCCGACCTAAATCCTTTAGAGATTGATGAGAACTTCCAGTTATCCCTCTATTATCTGGGTTGTAAGGAGAAGTTCAAGAGAATTCCAGAGAAGGTGAGCCTCTACTATCTGAAGTATAATCAGAAGTTAAGCACCACCAGGAGGCCCAAGCAGCTAAGGGATGCGGAGAGGATTGTGAGCGAGGTGGCCTCTAAGATCAGAGAGAAGAGGTTTGAAGCAAAAAAAGGATCCCTCTGCCCCTGGTGCGATTATAAGGAGATCTGTCCAGCTATCAAAGAAGCC
>DLMW01000088.1:17548-19136 GCA_002478245.1 bacterium UBP18_UBA7526 | reverse complement strand
TCCCCTAAAAACTTAATCCCTCTTTTTCTCACCAGCCTTTCGATAATCTCAGGATGGTGGTGAGCCTGTCGAACCACCATTTTATTCCCCGTTAATTTTTGGAGAATTTTATGGCCAAGAAGAGGCTCTTCTTAATCGATGGGAATGCCTATATCCATAGAGCCTTCCATGCCCTACCTCCTTTAACTACCTCTCGGGGAGAGATGGTGAATGCTGTCTATGGCTTCATCCGGATGTTATTGAAGATCCTCAAAAGAGAGTCTCCGGATTATATGGCGGTCTGCTTTGACTATCCGGCACCCACCTTCCGGCATAAGGAGTATGAGGAATATAAGGCCACCAGGAAGCGGGCCCCGGATGAACTACGAAGCCAGATTCCTCTGGCCAAAAGAATCGTTGAAGCGTTGAATCTCGCCCTCTTTGAGAAAGAAGGATATGAGGCAGACGATTTGATCGCCACCCTTTCCCAAAGAGTAAAGAAGGAAGGGATAGAAACGGTCGTCGTCACTGGGGATAAGGATGCCTTGCAGTTGGTTGATGAGTCTATCCGGGTCTTAAATGAGCCCAAGGAGATCTTGTATAGCGAGAAAGAAGTAAGAGAAAGAATAGGTATTACCCCTAACCAGATAACCGATTTCATGGCTCTCATAGGTGACCAATCGGATAATATCCCAGGGGTAAGAGGGATAGGGCCCAAGACCGCCACCCAACTCATCCAGAAATATGGGAGTGTCGAAAATCTATATCAACATTTAGAAGAGATAAAGGGGAAGCTGAAGGAGAGGTTAGGGGATTCAAGAGAGGACGCCCTCCTTTCCAAGCGATTGGTTACCTTGGAGAAGGATGTCCCACTAAAGTTTGAGCTTTCCCATTGTAGGATAAAACCGCCTAAGAGGGAGGAACTTCTGAGCCTCCTCCACAGATTAGAATTCCGGAGCCTCATTGCCGAGCTGGTCACCACTAAAGAGGAGAGGGAGGTTAAATACTCTACCATTCTCTCCGAAGAGGGTTTTGAGAAGCTACTAAAGGATTTGAAGAAGGCTTCTCTGGTTTCTATTGACCTCGAAACCACGGGGAAGGACCCTATGGCCGCCTCCTTAGTAGGCATCGCTCTATCCCCAAAGCCTTTCTCTGCCTATTACATCCCTCTTGGCCATTCCTATCTCGGCGCTCCCAAGCAGTTAGATAAGGAATATGTATTAGGGGGGCTAAAGCCTGTCCTGGAGAATAAGAGAATAAAAAAGTATGGCCAGAATATAAAGTATGAGATCATCCTTTTAAAGAGGGAGGGAATAGATTTAGAGGGGATATATTTCGATACCATGGTCGCCTCCTACCTCCTGAATCCGGCAAAGTTAAATCACAACTTAGGTGATATCGCCATTGAATACCTGGGCCATAAGATGACCCCCATAAGTGAGCTCATTGGTAAGGGCAAGAGGGAGATTACTATGGATAGGGTGGAGATGGAGAGGGTCACTCCCTATGCCTGTGCCGATGCGGATATCGTCCTTCGTCTGGCACTGGTTATGGAGCCCAGATTAAAGGAGAAGGGTCTGGAGGGGCTCTTCCATAAGGTAGAGATGCC
>DLMW01000088.1:0-17323 GCA_002478245.1 bacterium UBP18_UBA7526 | reverse complement strand
GGGTCTTTATCAAAGGAATTTGCCCTGGAGCTAAAAGCATTGGAGAGGGAGATCTACTCCCTGGCCGGAGAGGAGTTCAATATCAATTCCCCCCAGCAGCTCTCCTATATCCTCTTCGAGAAGCTAAAACTCCCCGTAATTGAGAAGACCAAGACCGGATATTCTACGAGAGAAGGGGTCTTAAGGGAATTGGCTTTGAGTCATAGGTTACCCGATCTACTCATCAAGTATCGGGAACTGGCCAAACTTAAGTCAACCTACATCGATGCCTTACCTTTACTCATTAGTCCTCTGGATGGAAGGGTACATACCTCCTTCAACCAGACCGTGACCGCTACGGGAAGGCTCTCTTCCTCTGAACCCAACCTCCAGAATATCCCGATAAGGACAGAGTTGGGAAGGAGGATCAGAAAGGCCTTCATCCCTAAAGAAGGTTCTATCCTATTGTCCGCTGACTATTCTCAGATAGACTTAAGGGTCCTGGCCCACATCTCAAAGGATGAAGCCTTAAGGGATGCCTTCTTCAAGGAAGAGGACATCCACTCCCGAACAGCATGTGAGCTCTTCGGGGTCACGAAAGAAGGGGTTACTCCCGAACTAAGACGCATAGCAAAGACCGTGAACTTCGGCCTTTCCTATGGCATGAGCCCCTTTGGCCTCTCCAAGGACCTGGGCACCCCTTTGGAAGAGGCCGAGAAGTACATCACTAAGTACTTTGAGAGGTATAAGGGGGTGAAGGAATATATTGAGAGGATTATTGAAGAGGCAAAAAGGAAGGGCTATGTTACTACATTACTCAAAAGGAGGAGGTATATCCCGGAGATAAATAGTCCCGACCCCAGGCTCTCTAACTTTGCCCAGAGGGTGGCCATCAACACCCCAATACAAGGAACGAGTGCCGATATCATTAAGGTAGCCATGCTCAGGATAAGCGAGAGAATAGAGAAAGAGGGACTAGGGGCCAAGATGATCATCCAGATCCACGATGAGCTCCTCTTTGAGGTCCCCAAGGATGAGGTAGAGGAAGTATCCAGATTAGTCAAAGAGAGCATGGAGAGCTCCCTAGAGTTGGAGGTTCCCATAAAGGCTGATATAAAGACAGGAAAGAACTGGGCAGAGATGGGTTAAAAAACAAGGGTGAGTAAGGGTTTCTCCTCCTAACCCCCATACAGGAGTAGGAAATGCTAATAGTCGGCCTGACTGGTGGCATGGCATCTGGGAAGAGTGTGGCAAGTGAGACCTTTAAGGGACTTGGTCTGCCGGTTATTGATGCTGATTTTATTGCCCGGGGAATGGTAAGGCCAGGTGAGATAGGTTATAAAGAGATCATAGATCATTTTGGAAGAGAGATCCTTAATCCAGACCAGACCATTAATAGAAGAAGATTGGCCAAGATAATCTTCAGTGACCCTAAAGAAAGGGAGAGACTCAACTCTATCCTCCATCCTAGAATAGTGGAAGAGATCAAAAAGAGAATAGAGGGTTTTAAGGAAAAGGGAGAAAGAATAGTCATTGTGGATGCTGCCCTCTTAATTGAGGCTGGGCAACTGTCCTTGGTTGATAAGCTCATCGTAGTTACTGTAAGTCCTAAAATTCAGATTAAACGCCTGGCCCAGAGGGACCATTTGACAGAGAAAGAGGCTGGGGAGCGTATCGCCACCCAGATGCCCTTATCTGAGAAGGTGAAATTGGCTGACTACGTCATCGATAATAGCGGTCCAGTTAAGAAAACCATAAAGAGAACGAAAGAGGTCTACAACCAGCTGCGTTTGACAAGTGCCAATAAAAAGGGGTAAAATATTTATTTGGTGAGGTAAGACCCGTTAGAGATCATGAGAATGGGTTATCCTTATATAATAATAGATGGTGTGCTGGCTTTACCAATAATCTGCGCCCCGTGGATATGGAATTATCAACGGGGCTATCTCTAATGGGGTGAAAAATGGATATCGTTGCCCTGAAGGAAAAGACCATTTCTGAGTTGAGTGATATGGCAAAGAAGATGAAGATCCCCGGGATAGGGGGCCTGAGGAAGCAGGAGCTCATCTTCAAGATCCTGGAGGCCCAGACGAAGAAGGAGGGCCTTCTCTTCGGGGAGGGTGTCTTAGAGATCCTTCCCGATGGCTTCGGCTTCTTACGTTCACCCAATACCGACTACCTGCCTGGCCCAGATGACATCTATGTCTCCCCCTCCCAGATAAGGCGCTTCAGCCTCAAGAAAGGGGACATCGTCTCCGGCCAGATCCGTCCTCCCAAGGCGGATGAGAAGTTCTTTGCTCTACTCAAGGTTGAGGCAGTAAACTTTGAGAATCCAGAACTGGCTAAGGAGAAGATACTATTCGATAACCTCACCCCCCTCTATCCTAAGGAGAGGATCAGGCTGGAGACTGGAGCCGATGCCATCTCAGAGAGGGTCATGGACCTCTTGACCCCCATTGGGAAGGGTCAGAGGGGCCTCATCGTCTCCCCTCCCAGGGCAGGGAAGACCATTCTCTTGCAGAAGATCGCCAATTCCATCACCACTAACCATCTGGAGATCGTCTTAATCGTTCTCTTAATTGGGGAGAGGCCGGAGGAGGTGACGGATATGGAGCGCAGCGTAAAGGGAGAGGTTATTGCCTCTACCTTTGATGAGCCGGCCACCCGGCACGTCCAGGTGGCGGAGATGGTATTGGAGAAGGCCAAGAGGCTCGTGGAGTATAAGAAGGATGTGATCATTCTCCTGGATTCTGTCACTAGGCTCGCCCGGGCATATAATACTATCTGCCCCCATTCAGGAAAGATTCTAACGGGAGGGGTGGATGCCGATGCCTTACCCAAACCCAAGAGGTTCTTTGGTGCTGCCCGCAACATTGAGGAAGGCGGTTCCTTAACCATTCTGGCCACCGCCTTAATTGATACGGGAAGCAAGATGGATGAGGTAATCTTTGAGGAGTTCAAGGGAACGGGGAATATGGAATTGGTTCTCGATCGGAGGCTGGTGGATAAGAGGGTATTTCCGGCTATCGATATCTCCCGAAGTGGAACGAGAAGAGAAGAGCTCTTATTGGATAAGGAGGAATTGAACCGCATCTGGGTCTTAAGAAAGGCATTGAGCTCTCTCAACGTGGTTGAGGGGATGGAACTTCTGATAGAGAGATTGAAGAAGACCAAGACCAACAAGGAATTCCTGAAGTCTATGAATCGAGGGGGATGAAATGAAGGAAGGGATTCATCCCAAGTATGTGGACTGCACCATTACCTGCGCCTGTGGTAACATCATCCATACCCGATCGACAAAGCCCAAGATAAGAGTGGAGATCTGCGCTGCCTGCCATCCTTTCTTCACGGGCAAGCAGAAGCTGGTTGATACTGCGGGAAGGGTGGAGAGGTTCAAGAGGAAGTACAGACTAAAAGAGTAGGTGATCAGTATTACTGAAGGTTAACCGTTTTAATAGGCCTTTACTTCTTAGCAAGAACATAGAGCTTTAAGAAGACATCTATTGAGTTTTCTCACGGGGTTTACCGTAAACCAATCATTACAGATCATATTTGGCAGGGGTTTACTTTTTGAAAGTAAGGGTTGGCGGCCAAGCGGTCATTGAGGGAGTGATGATGAGGACTCTCCATGCCTTGGCCATCGCCATCAGAAAGGAGGGTGGAGAAATCCTGGTAAGGAAGGAGATCCTCCCTCCTCGTCGCCTCTTATTAAAGAAGCCCATAAGCCGGGGAGTGATTGCCCTATGGGAGGCGCTGGTCATCGGTTATAAGGCCTTGGCCTTCTCTGCTGGGGAGAAGAGTAAAAAGGAAGAGGAAAGAATATCGGGTCTTGCCCTGAGCCTCACCATGATCTTTGCCATCGGTTTAGCGATCACCCTCTTCATATTTCTGCCTGCCTTTATAACTATTCTATTTCAGATTGAAAGTAGCATCCTTGAAAATCTCTTGGATGGATTTATTCGTCTTTTTCTCTTCTTCGCTTATCTCTGGGCCCTCTCTCGATTAAAGGAGATTAAGAGGCTATTTGCCTATCATGGGGCAGAGCATAAGGCGGTCTATACCTACGAGGCCGGAGAGGATTTAACTATAGAGAATGCTAAGAATAAGAGTACTCTCCATCCACGATGTGGAACGAACTTCATCCTCATCTTCTTAATCCTGAGCATCCCTTTGTTCTCCCTATTGGGAAAGGCCACTTCTCTCAAGACCCATCTCCTACGCGTCTGCCTCGTTCCCATCATCGCTGCCCTTGCCTATGAGATCATCAGGTTCTCTATGAAGAAGGGGTGGCACTTCATCAACTTCCTTGGCCTCCAACTTCAGAGGATCACTACCAGAGAGCCTGGGGATGACCAGATTGAGGTAGCCCTGGTTGCCTTAAGGGAAGTTTTAAATTTAGAAGAGGGAAGGAAAAATGTTAGAGAAATTAGCCCATCTTGAAGAAAGATTCCGGGAGCTCACCAAACTCCTCTCCGATCCAGAGATCATCGCTGATCGGATGAGATATCAGAACTTAGCCAAGGAGCGTTCCCAGATAGAGCCCCTGGTAAGAAAATATCAGAAATACGAGAAAGTAATCCGCCAGATGGACGAAGCCCAGGAACTCTATACCTTGGAGAAGGATCTGGAGTTCAAGGCCTTAGCAAAGGCAGAACTCGATAAGTTAGCGAAAGAGAAGGAGGCCCTGGAGGGGGAACTGAGGCTCCTTCTCATCCCTCCCGATCCCAACGATGAGAAGAATACCATCATGGAGATAAGGGCGGGTGCGGGAGGGAATGAGGCCTGTCTCTTTGCCGGAGACCTCTTCCGCATGTATTCCAAGTATGCTCAAGGAAAGAGGTGGAAGATAAATATCCTAAGCGCCCATCCGGGGGAGGTAGGAGGCTTCAAGGAGATCATCCTCTCTATAGAAGGGGAGAGGGTATATAGTGGACTCAAGTATGAGAGCGGGACCCATCGGGTTCAGAGAGTGCCGGCCACTGAGGCCGGAGGGAGGATTCATACCTCAACAGCAACTGTAGCTGTACTACCTGAGGCAGAGCCTGTAGATGTTCAGATTAAGCCAGAGGATTTGAAGATCGAGACCTTCCGGGCAACGGGTGCGGGAGGACAGCACGTCAATGTCACCGACTCTGCCGTGAGGGTTACCCACCTTCCTACCAGGATAGTCGCCTCCTGCCAGGATGAGCGGTCCCAGCATAAGAATAAGGCCAAGGCCTTAAAGATCCTCTATGCCCGGCTCTTCGATTACTTCACTCAGGAGAGAATAAAGAAGAGGGCCCAGGAGCGAAGGATTCAGATTGGAACTGGGGATAGGAGTGAGCGCATCAGAACCTATAACTTTCCCCAAGGAAGGGTAACCGACCATCGCATCAACCTCACCCTTCATAAATTGGATGCCATCTTAGAAGGAGAGATAGAAGAACTAATCCAGAGGTTACAATCAGAGGATAGAATAAAAAAATTGGAAGGAATGAGATGAGACTAAGAGATGTACTCTATCAAACTAATCATGACCTGGGGAATTTTTTAGAAGCCGAGGTCCTCCTCAAGTCTTGCCTAGGCCTTGAGAGAAGGGATATTTACTTGAATCCCGACCGCCCTTTAACCCGTTATGAACTGAATCTCTTGGAAGAGGCGATAGAGAAGAGGAAGAAACGTTTACCTTTAGCCTACATTACAGGAGCCAAGGAGTTCTATTCCTTAGAGTTCCGGGTTACTCCAGATACCTTCATCCCCCGCCCAGAGACAGAGTTTATCGTAGATGCGGTCTTAAATATTGTTTACGGTAAACGGTCAAAAGCGGGGCAAGTAAGACGCACCGCTCAACGATTAATCAATGTTGTGGATTTAGGGACGGGCTGTGGGAATATCGCTATCACCTTGGCAAGATACATCCCTTTTTCCAGGATATATGCTACAGAGATCTCTAAGAAGGCCTTAGAGGTAGCGAAGGAGAATGCTCAGAGGCATAGGGTAATAGATAGGATTACCTTTTTAGAAGGGGACCTCTTCTCTCCCTTAGAAGATCGCCGTCTCGAAGGGAAGATAGACTTTTTAGTCTCTAATCCTCCTTATCTCATAAGAAGCCAGATCAACTCCTTAATGCCTGAAGTAGCGAATTATGAACCGGGCATCGCCCTAGATGGGGGAGGGGATGGGCTCTCCTTCTATAGAAGGATAATAGAAGGAGCAGTGGAGTATTTAAAGTCACGAGGCTACTTAATCCTGGAAATGGGAATAGGCCAAGCCCCTAAAGTAAAGGAAATGATTGAGAAGACTAAAGAGTTTCTCTCTATAGAAATTATTAAGGATTACTCTGGAATAGAACGCGTAATCACCTCCCTTAAGTGATCGATGACAACTGGTTTACGGTAAACAGCGATAAACAAAGTGAGGGACGGGTAAACCGTTAACCTTAGGTAACACAGCCTACAGATTATAAGGAACGACCATGGAAAGGATCGTCATCACTGGTGGGGAGAGGCTAAAGGGTAGAGTAAGAATAAGCGGTTCCAAGAATGCCGCCCTCCCTATCATGGCCGCTACCCTATTAACCAATGGAGTAACGACGCTATCGAGTATCCCCCACCTCAGGGATGTTACTACCATGGTCCGGGTGTTGGGAACTTTAGGGGCCGAGGTAGAGTTTGGAGAAGGAACCTTAAGGATCGATACCACCAAGGCAGATCGCTTTCTTGCTCCCTATAGTCTGGTGAAGACCATGAGGGCTTCTTTCTTAGTCTTCGGCCCATTATTGGCCAAATTGGGGCGAGCCAGGGTCTCTCTCCCTGGAGGCTGTGCCATCGGTTCCCGTCCCATAGACCTCCATCTGAGAGGCTTTGAAGATTTGGGGGCAGAGGTGAGCATGGGGGGCGGCTATGCTCAGGTGAAGAGGGATAGACTAATTGGCGCTGAGATCTACTTAGACTTCCCCTCTGTGGGAGCAACGGAGAACCTCATGATGGCTGCTACCCTAGCTAAGGGGAAGACAACCATAGAGAATGCAGCCAAGGAGCCAGAGATTGTGGATCTGGCAAATTTTTTGAACAGGATGGGGGCAAGGGTTGTGGGAGCGGGGACGGATACCATAGAGATTATTGGAGTAAAGGAGCTCAAAGGAACAAACTACTCCATCATTCCGGATAGGATTGAGGCCGGGACCTATATGGTTGCCTCTGCCATTACCAGGGGGGATGTTACCTTAGAGGGCGCCAGACTCGATCATCTGGAATCCCTGGTTACCAAACTCCATGAGGCAGGGGTAGAGATTGAGGGTAAGGAGGGAGCGATTAGAGTGAAAGCAAGAAGGAGGATTAAATCTGTCGATGTCAAGACCATGCCCTATCCCGGTTTTCCCACAGACATGCAGGCCCAGTTCATGGCTCTGATGAGTATTACTCCCGGAATAAGCATTATCACTGAGACAGTATTTGAGAATAGGTTTATGCACGTTTCGGAACTTTTAAGGATGGGAGCAGATATTAAGATTGAGGGAGCGAGCGCCGTGGTAAAGGGAGTGAAGTCCTTGAGCGGGGCACCGGTTATGGCCACTGACCTGAGGGCCTCGGCCGCCCTTGTCTTAGCTGGTTTAGTCGCCAAAGGAGAGACAGAGATCTCTAGAATCTATCACCTGGATCGGGGATACGAGAGGATTGAGGAGAAACTCTCCCATTTAGGAGCAAGAATAGAAAGAATAAAGTAATGAACATGGAATCCGTCTGAGACGGAAACGACTGTTACTTCCCGGTATTAACGAGGGAAAGATGAAGGTTTTAAGGACTGGTACCAGGGAGGCCGAGAAAAGGATTAGAAGGATACTGAACCGCAGGAACCTTCTGGAAGATAAGAGATTGGAGAATAAGGTCAAAGGAATCATTGAAGATGTACGAAAGAATGGTGATAGAGCCCTCTTAAGATATACTAAAAAGTTTGATGGGGTCTTCCTTTCTTCTAAGAGATTGAGAGTCACCAGAAGAGAGATTGGAAAGGCAAGGGGATTGGTAGATAGAGATTTTATAAAGGCATTAAAGAAGGCCTATCAGAATATTAGGAAGTATCATGAAAAGCAGTTGCCTCAATCCTTTAAGATTAGTCCGCGAAAGGGGGTTAACTTAGAGGAAAGATTCCTCCCCGTAGAGAGGGTGGGGATTTATATTCCAGGAGGAGGGGCCTCTTATCCCTCAACTATCCTGATGGCTGGCATCCCGGCTAAGATAGCAGGGGTAAAAGAGATTATCATGGTCTCTCCACCCCAAAAGGATGGGGGATTGAGCCCCTATATTTTAGTAGCTTGCGATTTAGTGGGAATAGAAGAGATCTATAAAGTGGGAGGAGCTCAGGCCATCGCTGCCTTAGCCTATGGCACCCAGACCATTTCCAAGGTGGACAAGATCGTTGGGCCGGGGAATATCTATGTGACCTTGGCAAAGAAGTTAGTCTGTGGTGAGGTAGACATCGATATGCTCGCTGGTCCAAGCGAGATATTAATCCTAGCCGATGAGAGCGCCCTTCCTTCTTTTATTGCTAGTGACTTAATCGCCCAAGCAGAACATGATAGACTATCCTGGCCGTTTCTCATTACTACCTCTTTGAGATTAGCCCAAAGAGTAGAGCAAGAGATTAAAGAACAGGTGAAATCTTTAGGAAGAAGAGAAATAATTAACATCTCCTTAAAGAAAAATGGAGCCTTAATCGTCACCAAAGATTTGAAGGAAGCGGTTGATCTCGCGAATGAGATGGCACCAGAGCACCTAGAGATTATGACCGGGAATCCAAGGAAGGTAGCGAAGAAGATTAAGAATGCTGGCGCTCTATTCTTGGGTTCTTATTCCAGTGAGTCAGTGGGAGATTACATCGCGGGACCGAATCACATCCTACCCACCAGTGGGACAGCAAGGTTCTCTTCCCCTCTGTCTGTGAGGGACTTTATGAGGTCTTCCCATATTATCTCTTACTCTAAAGAAGCGCTAAAGGAAGAAGCGAAAGGGATCATAGAGCTTGCCCGAAGAGAAGGCTTGGAGGGTCACGCCCGGGCCATTGAAGTTAGAAGGAGGAAATAAAATGGCCAAGAGAATGGCCGAGATAAAGAGGAAGACGAAAGAGACAGAGGTCGAGTTAAAACTCAATCTCGATGGCGAGGGGAAGTATAAGGTAGAGACCGGGATTGGATTTTTAGATCACATGCTGGAACTCTTCGCCCAGCATGGACTCTTCGATCTGGAGATAAGGGCAAAGGGAGACCTGAAGGTCGATCAGCATCATCTCATAGAGGATATCGGCATCTCTTTAGGGAAGGCGCTAAAGAAGGCCCTGGGAGATAAGAAGGGGTTCAGGAGATATGGAAGCATAACTCTACCCATGGATGAGGCCCTGGCCTCTGTCTCTTTGGATGTTAGTGGCCGGCCCTATCTGGCCTTCAATGTCGTCTTCTCCAAGAAGAGGATAGAGAGGGAGTTTGACTATAGCCTACTAGAGGAGTTCTTCAGAGCAGTAACCGTAAATTCGGGCATTACCCTACATCTTAATCTCTCTTATGGAAAGAATAACCACCACATCGCAGAGGCCCTCTTCAAAGGATTTGGGAGGGCCCTGGACCAGGCAACGAAGATAGACGAAAGGCTTGAAAGGGTTCCCTCCACGAAGGGCAGACTCTAAATGCTCATCATCCCGGCCATCGATCTCATTGAGGGAAGGTGCGTGAGATTAAGAGAGGGCAGACTATCCTCTGAAGAGGTCTATTCTAAAGAGCCTCTTGCCGTAGCGGAACTCTGGGAACTGAAAGGAGCCAAGAGGCTCCATATCGTTGACTTAGATGGGGCCTTTGAAGGAGAACCCCGGAACCTAGAAGTAGTCAGAAGAATCGCTAAAAGCGTTAAGATACCTATTCAGTTCGGAGGCGGAGTAAGAAACCTAAAGACCATTGAAGAGGTTCTGAACTGTGGTGTAGAATATGTGATCTTAGGGACCAGCGCCATCTCCCAACCGGTATTCGTGGAGAAGGCAGTAAAGAAGTTTGGGGAAAGAGTAATGGTTTCTATCGATGCCTCCAATCTAAAGGTTAGAGTCCGGGGATGGGAGAAGGGGACCAGGAAGACCGCTCCCATCTTGGCAAAGGAGATGGAGAGATTGGGAGTAAGAAATATCATCTTTACTGATATAAAGAGGGATGGAACCTTAAGAGGACCGAATATCTCCCAGATTAAGAGGATGTTAAAAGCAGTAGACATCCCTTTGATAGTCTCTGGTGGAATCTCTTCTTTAGAGGATATAAAAAAATTAAAGCCCTTAGAAAAGAGAGGATTATCTGGTATTATTATTGGCAAGGCTCTCTATACGGGCAGGATAAACCTGGAAGAAGCCCTTGAAATAGGTAATCGGTAGAAGACAGGAAAGTGTGGAATAAATTAAGTGGATTAGTGAGGGATCTTGAAGTAAGGGGTGAATTCAGATTATGAAGAGACTACTTAAGAGATTGAAGTTCGATGAGAAGGGTCTCATCCCGGTCATCATTCAGGATATTGATACCAACGAGGTCTTGATGCTTGCCTACATGAATAAGGAGGCCTTCCTCATGACCCTGGAGACGGGAAAGACCCACTTCTGGAGTCGGTCGAGGGAGAAGCTCTGGCTAAAAGGAGAGGAGTCAGGAAACTACCAGCAAGTAGAGGATATCTACTTTGACTGCGATGCCGATACCCTTTTGATTAAGGTGCGCCAGGTAAGGGGTGCCTGCCACAGGGGATACTGGTCCTGCTTCTATCGCCAGATGAAGAAGGAAGGAGAGGTAAGAATAATTGGGAAGAAGGTCTTTGAGCCGGGCAAGGTCTATGGCCCGAAAGAGACTATAGAGAAGACCTATGAAGCCTTAAAGCGACACAAAAAGTAATAGAGTAGAAGAGTAGGGGCGGAAAGAGACGAAACCAAGAAATACTTTCCTACTTCGCTACTCTCTTACTCCGCAGGAAGTGAGGTAGAGATGATCAAGGAAGCGATTGGTAAGTTAATTGAGAAGAGGGATCTGACGCGAGAGGAGATGGTGGGGGTGATGAATGAGATCATGACCGGGAATGCCACTCCCGCCCAGATTGGAGGGTTTCTCACCGCCCTGAGATTAAAGGGTGAGACGATAGAGGAGATCACGGGAGCGGCCCTGGTCATGAGGGAGAAGGCAACCAGGATAAGGGTGCCGAGAGAGCCCATTGTCGATACCTGTGGAACGGGAGGGGATCTTCCCAATACCTTCAACATCTCAACCATCGCGGCCTTCGTCGTTGCCGGTTGCGGCCTGGCGGTAGCAAAGCATGGGAATCGAGCAGTATCCAGCCAATGCGGAAGCGCTGACCTCCTAGAAGGTTTAGGGGTCAACCTCGATGTCGAGGTAGAGACCGTGGAGAAGTGTATTGAAGAGATTGGGATCGGTTTCTTGTTTGCTCCTCTTTTGCATGGGGCCATGAAGTATGCCATCGGGCCGAGGAGGGAGATGGGAATTAGAACCATATTCAATATCTTAGGACCCTTGACCAATCCCGCTGGCGCCCAGGTCCAGGTCTTGGGGGTCTATAGCGACAAACTCACCCAGACCATTGCCGGGGTATTGAAGAATCTTGGTTCAAAGCATGCCTTTGTGGTTCATGGGGAGGATGGATTGGATGAGATTACCACCACCTCTCCCACCAAGGTCTCGGAACTAAAGGAAGGGAAGGTCATCACCTATTCCATTAAGCCCGAGGACTTTGGTATTGAGAGAGCAAGGCTGGATGACATCTTAGGAGGGGATGTTCCCCATAATGTGAAGATCGCCCATGATGTCCTGGAGGGAAGGAGAGGACCCCAGAGGGATATCGTCCTTCTCAATGCCGCCTCAGCCATCGTTGCTGGTGGCAAGGCAAAGGATTGGGAAGAAGGGATTAGATTGGCAGAGGAAGCCATCGATTCTGGAAAAGCAAAAGAGAAGTTGGAACTCCTCAAAAAATACTCGAAACGCGAATAAAGACATTGACGCGAATGTTTTGGCCTATGGTTCAGAGTTAGGAAAGAGAATCTACCGAACTAAACTGGTTACTATCTGAACGGAGTGAGGATAAAATGGCGGGGGAGTTAGAGAGCATTATTAGTTACAAGAGAAAGGAGATAGAGAGGGATAAGATGGGAATGCCTCTGGAGACCCTGAAGTCCAGGATTAAAGAACTTCCCCCTACCCGGGGCTTTAAAGAGGCCATATCAAAGGAGGGCCTGAACCTCATCGCGGAGATAAAGAGGGCTTCTCCCGCTAAGGGAGTAATTAGGAGAGAGTTCAATCCCGTAGAGATCGCTAAGATCTACCAGGAGTCTGGGGCAAGCGCCATCTCTGTCCTGACCACAGAGAAGTTCTTCTATGGAAGCCTGGACTTCCTCTCTCAAGTAAAGGAAGTGACCACTATTCCCATTTTACAGAAGGACTTCATTGTTGATGAGTATCAGATATATCAGGCAAGAGCGAATAAGGCAGATAGTATACTTTTGATCGCCTCCATCCTGGTCGAGGCCCAGATCAATAGCTTCTTGGAATGTGCCGCAAGCCTTGGCTTAGATTGCTTGGTAGAGGTCCATACCAAGGAGGAACTGAGTAAGGTCCTGGCTACCAAAGCCCAGATCATAGGGATCAATAATCGCGACCTGACGACCTTGACTACTGATCTAGCTACTACCTTCTCTTTAAGTAAGTTAGTCCCCAAAGAGAGGATATTGGTGAGTGAGTCAGGCATCGAGACCCATGAGGATGTGGAGAGACTAAAGGAGTGTGGGGTAAAGGCCGTCTTGGTTGGAGAATCCCTCTTGCGCGCCCCAGACATCGGCGCCAAAGTAAGGGAACTTCTCGGTATCAGTGGCTAGTAGAGTAGGGACTGGAAGAGACAAAGTCAACAAAGAAATACTTTCTACTCCGAACGCAGTGAGGATATTGTGACTTGGATTAAGATATGTGGGATCACAAATGTTGAAGATGCTCTAGAAGCAGTTGAATTGGGAGCGGATGCTCTGGGGTTTATCTTCTATGAGAAGAGTCCCCGAAAGATCACTAAAGAGAAAGCAAAAGAAATTATAGCCAGGATCCAGCATCCCGGATCCAGGATCCAGACCGTAGGTCTCTTTGTTGATGAGTTAGCGGAGAGGGTAGCGGAGATCGCTTCCTATTGCCATCTTGATATCTTACAGTTCCATGGAGATGAGACGCCGGATTATTGCCAGAGGTTTCCCCAGAAGATAATCAAGGCCTTCAGGATTAAGAATGAAGAGAGTTTAGTAAACATTCCCAAATATGAAGTTGACTATTACCTTTTAGATACCTATAGCGAGGAATTTCCTGGGGGGACAGGAAGGGCATTTGACTGGGGATTAGCAGAAGCGGCCAAGAAGTTCGCAAAACCCATTATCCTCTCTGGAGGGCTGAACCCAGAGAACATCGTAGAGGCCTTAAAGAAAGTCTCACCCTTTGGGGTAGATGTCTCAAGTGGCGTAGAGTCATCCCCGGGCAAAAAGGACCACAAGAAGCTAAAAGAGTTCATTACTAAGGTGCGCGGTTATGAGACTAAAAGGAAGAGCCCATAAGTTTGGCAATGATGTAAATACTGACTACATTATCTCTGGAAGATATAAGTTCAAGACCTTAGATATGGGAGAGTTGGCGAAGCATGTTATGGAGGATTTGGATCCAGATTTTTATAAGAAGATCAAGAAAGGAGATTTCATCGTTGCTGGGAAGAACTTTGGCTGTGGCTCCAGCCGGGAACAGGCCCCTTTGGCCCTAAAGTATGCCGGAATCTCTGGAATAATCGCTCAATCCTTTGCCCGCATATTCTATAGGAATGCCATAAATGTTGGCCTTCCGGTGATGGAGGGCAATACGGATAGGATCAAAGAGGGTGATGAGTTAGAGGTTGATCTAGAGAAAGGAGTAATTTACAATAAGACCAAGGGAAAAGGAATAAAGACTAAGCCCCTATCAAGGTTCATGATCGAGATACTGAAGGACGGAGGATTGGCCGCCCACTTCAAGAAGTATGGCACCTTCAAATTATAGAGTTTACGGTTAACGGTGAACGAAAAGGGAGAGAAAATTGCATAGGATTACACTCATCCCTGGGGATGGGGTAGGGCCGGAGATTACGGAAGCGACCAAGAAATGCCTTGAGGCTACTGGGGTAGAGATCGACTGGGAGATTCTGGATGCGGGAGAGAATGTGATCGAGAAGTATGGGACTCCTCTCCCCAGAGATGTTTTAGAATCGATAAAGAAGAATAGGGTTGCCCTGAAAGGACCGATTACCACCCCAGTAGCCAAAGGATTCCGAAGCGTAAACGTTGCCCTAAGGAGAAAGCTAAACCTCTATGCCTGCCTGAGGCCTTATAAGTCATATAAAGGAGTGAGATCAAGATATGAGAATGTCGACCTTGTTGTTGTGAGGGAGAATACTGAGGACCTCTATGCGGGCATCGAGTTCAGAAAGGATTCAGAGGAGGCGAAGGAATTAATCGATGTTATAAAGAGGTTAAAAAAGGCAGAGATAAGAGAGGACTCTGGGATAAGCATCAAGCCCATTTCAGAGAGTGCTTCGCGCCGGATCGTAAAGTTCGCCTTTGAATATGCCCTGAAGAATGAGAGAAAGAAGGTGACCGCGATTCATAAGGCAAATATCATGAAGCACTCTGATGGGCTATTCCTGGATACAGCAAGGGAAGTGGCCAGGGAGTATGAGGGAAGGATAGCCTTTGAGGATCGCATCGTGGATAATATGGCCATGCAGTTAGTTCAGAAGCCAGAGATCTACGATGTTCTGGTTCTTCCCAATCTCTACGGAGACATTATCTCTGATCTCTGCGCTGGTTTGGTTGGTGGGTTAGGGGTGGCACCAGGGGCAAATATCGGGGATGAGATAGCCATCTTCGAGCCCACCCATGGAAGCGCTCCCAAATATAAGGGAATGAATAAGGTAAACCCCTGTGGGATGATCCTCTCCAGCGTTCTTATGCTCAAGCATCTGGGAGAGGCTGAGGCAGCAAAGAAATTAGAGGATGCCGTTGCCTCTGTTATCGCTGAAGGCAGATATGTCACCTATGATCTCAAGCCCACTCCAGATGATCCCACAGCAGTGGGAACAAAAGAGATGGCCGAGGCTATTATTGCCCGAATGTAGGTTACGACCCCAGGTTATAAAAAACTGTTTAAAAATATTGACTTATAGAAGGGGTATCTAACGGGGTGAACATCATTATTGTGGGGACCCAATTTGGGGATGAGGGGAAGGGGAAGTTCATCGATCTATTGGCAAAGAGAGCAGATTATGTTGCCCGCTATCAGGGGGGAGCGAACGCTGGCCACACAGTAGTCATTGGTAAGAATGAGTTCATCTTCCATCTCATCCCTTCTGGAATACTCCGTAAGGGAAAGAAGTGCATTATTGGAAATGGATTGGTCGTCGATCCCCAGACTTTATTAGCGGAGATAGAGGATCTAAAGAAAAGGGGGATAGATGTCAAGGGAAGGCTATTCATAAGTGAGAATGCCCATGTGGTGATGCCCTATCACAAATTACTGGATAGGGTATCTGAGGCAGCACGCAAGGGAAAAAGGATCGGAACTACGGGAAGGGGGATCGGCCCCTGCTATATGGATAAGGTAGCAAGAACGGGAATAAGGATTGCTGATCTAATAGATAAAGAGAGCTTCCCGGAGAAATTAAGAAAGAGTCTGGATGAGAAGAACCGACTACTAAAGAAAATCTATCATGAGAGAGGATTCTCCTATAAGAAAGTCCTGGCAGAATATTCTCCCTATGGAGGAAGAATAAAAGGATATGTGACCAATACCTCACTTCTCATTAATCAGGCAATGGATAGAGGAGAGAGCGTCCTCTTCGAAGGTGCCCAAGGAACCTTCCTAGACATTGACTGGGGAACCTATCCTTATGTCACCTCCTCGAATCCTATAGTGGGTGGTGCCCTGACCGGCCTAGGAGTAGGGCCGACAAAGATAGATAGGGTAATCGGGGTAGCCAAGGCCTATACCACAAGGGTAGGAGAAGGGCCTTTACCTACCAGACTCCCCAAAGGATTGGAAGAGGAAATAAGGGAGAGGGGAAGGGAGTATGGGGCAACTACTGGGAGACCTCGGAGGTGTGGCTGGCTCGATCTGGTATTATTGCGAAGCGCTATCCAGATAAATGGATTGGATAGCCTCATCTTAACTAAGTTAGATGTTCTCGATGAATTGGAAGAGATAAAGATCTGTACCCATTATAGATATCGGGGAAAGGGAGTAGACTACTTTCCCAATAGTCTGAAGGTCTTGTCAGAATGTAAGCCACAGTATGAAGTATTGAAAGGCTGGGGGGAACCAATCCCTGAAATCAAAAGTTATGAAGAGCTTCCCCTCAATGCTAAAAAGTATCTTGAGAGAATAAGAAAATTATTAGGGATTAAGATCGCCCTCATCTCGGTTGGCCCCCAGAGAAACCAGACCATCATTCTGGACGAGACCCTTTGCTAGCCTAAGGTTTTAAGAAAGATAACTTATTTTTAGTTGCCTTTTGTATGGAACCATTCGCGCGAAAGGGCCCACAAAGGAGAGCAATATGAAAGATGCCGAGAGCTTATTAAAATCTGTGGCCAATGAGAAAAGACTGGCCATCCTCTGGCTATTACTTAGGGAAGACGAAAAATCAGTCAGCGAGATTGCTCAGAGAATAAAACTTTCTTTTAAAAGCACTTCAAAGCACCTGCTAAGGTTGGAGAGAGCTGGGTTCATTACCCGAAGACAAAAGAGTTTTTGGGGTTATTACTCTCTTAGTAAACGTATGCCGCAAAAGAACTGGGTCGTTTTGAAATTTTTAGAAAGAAGCCTCTTCAAGTAGCGAATTATTCTACCTTTCGCGCGAAATGTCAATAAAATTGGGTAAATTTCTCTAGAGGGTGTTTTCTCCACTGTTTGTTTGAGTGGGTGACAACAGAGTAGATGATGCGGTCAAGAGCTCATAGGCATTGGTAAAGCAACTCATGGTGCGCATCCTCTTTCTCTGCTCTACAGGAAAGCTAAAGAAGGTGAGCATCTCATCTATATTCTTATGTAAGCAGTTTACTGCTTTGGGCACCAAATCTATCCCTTCCTTGTTAAAGCTTCCTCCTCGCATTAGGTAATCCCGTACAGCCATCGGTAATAACCGGTCTTCGATTGTTACCCTTTTATTGAGGTTATTCAGGAAGGCTTCGCTCTCTGAAGGTGCCTGAGGGAAGTCAATAAGGTACCAAAGATGGTTACCCATAGGCAGCAAGTATCTTTCTTTTTCCCTTCTCTATCCAGCTCTTTGGC
>DLMW01000061.1:15107-15286 GCA_002478245.1 bacterium UBP18_UBA7526 | reverse complement strand
GAAGTCGAAGGGTAATCCTGAGCCAATCCCTAAACCGCTTTTGGTTCAGGGCAGGTGCAGAGGCTATACACCCGCTCCCTAAATCCCATCTGGCAAAGCCGGATGGGACATGGGAAAGAGAGAGTCCAGACTCCGAAGAAATTCGGAGAGAATCTGTAACCACTTGGTCGGGGGTTCGA
>DLMW01000061.1:10228-14908 GCA_002478245.1 bacterium UBP18_UBA7526 | reverse complement strand
CCTCCTCCGGAGCCACACTTCCCTAAGGGGATTCGAAGCCGACCCGAACGCCACTGGTCCGAGTGAGGGCGGCCGGCTTCGGAGGAGGAGCGAAAGCGACGGGGGAGAAGGAATCCCTCCTCCGGAGCCACACTTCGCTAGGAGTAAGGATGCTGAAGAAGTATTTTCTGATTCTGAATGTAGTGCTTGTTGTTATTGCCCTCATCATTGTTGTGGATATCTCCCTTTCTTTCGCAAGAGAGGGAAAGATATCGGTTCCTAAACCCCCTTTGCTTCTTCCAGAGAAGGAGGAGGTAAGAGAGGAACCCCGACCCTACCAACATTATTCTATTATTGTAGCAAGAAACCTCTTTGCTGGGGAAGAAGCCCCTCCTAGAGAAGGGTTATTGGAGACCCTGCCTGGTGTGCTATTAGATCTGAAGCTAAAAGGTACCATTGTTGTTGAGGGCCTGGAATCCTTATGCCTCATTGAGGATCCCAGGACCAGGAGGCTGGAGGTCTATAAGATAGGGGATCTGGTGGGTGAGAATGAAATCGTCAAGATCGAGAGGGATCAGGTTACCTTAAAGACCTCAAGCGGCTTGGTCTCCTTGATGATCTATGGAGAGGTCTCCCTTCCTGGTATCTCAACTAAGACTACTGGTTTGGTAGAGAGGATAGCCCGCAATAGATGGTCGCTTCCTAGGAGTGAATTGGCCTCAATGATCAGTAACCCCAACCAGCTCCTGGCTCAAGTAAAGGTTAGCTCTTACTTGGAGGCGGGTCAGATGAAGGGGTTTAGGTTAGACGATGTCCAGAGAGGAAGCCTGGCCGAGAGCCTGGGGGTGAGGGCCGGGGATATCATTAAAGGGGTGGAGGGCCAGAGGCTGGACAGCTTTGAGAGAGCCATTGATATATATAAAGAGGTAATGGATAGACCGGTTATCAGGGTGGAGGTAGAGAGGGGTGGACGCCCTGTTACCTTGACCTATGAGATAAGGGATTAGACGCCAAGATAAGGAGGTAGCATGAAAAGAAAGATAATTTTTTTAGGTATGGTTCTTTTATTATTGGAGAGTAGTGCCTTTGGGGCAGTAGGTAGATTAACCAAGATCGCCTTTTTACCCAAAGAAGAGGAGGCGATAGTCGATATCACCCTTCCCTCTCCCCATAACTATAATATCTTCTCCCTTACCAAGCCCCATCGCCTGGTAGTAGACCTTTCTGATACCATCCATGCCTGGCCCAAGAAGGAATTGGTGGTCGAACACCCATTGGTAAAGAGCATAAGGTCCGCTCAATTTAAGGAGGAACCGAAGAATATCAGCCGGGTGGTCATTGATTTGAAAGCACCAGTGGAGTATAAAGTGACCAGTCAGCCGGATAGACTCTCCTTAAAGATCTCAGCAAAGGAGGGAATTGAAAAGCCTCTGCCCCAGAATCTGGTCTCCTTAGACTTTAAGGATGCAGATATTGGCGTAGTGATCAAGGCGATAAGTGAGTTGACGGGAAAGAACTTCATCATTGATGAGACGGTGCGGGGAAAGGTAACCATCATCTCTCCCACCAAGATCCCCTTAGATGAGGTCTATTATGTCTTAGAATCCGTCTTAGAGGTGAAGGGATATACCACGGTTCCGGCAGGGGAGGTGATAAAGGTCGTTCCCTCAAGGGAGGCGAAGGGGAAGGCACTCGAGACTGGCGTGGGGAAAGAGGTTCAGAGGATAGCCCCAGAGGATAAGATCATCACTCAGATCGTTCCCATAGAATATGCGGACTGCGAACAGGTACGCAGCCTCCTGACCCCCCTCATCTCTCCGGGAGGGAACCTCATCACCTATCCCCCAACCAATACGGTCATCGTTACCGATGTCTCCAGTAATATCCGGAGGATGATGACCATCGTAAAGGAGATTGATAAGAAGCCGCCGAAGGGCATGGAGATGATTCACATCTATTATTTAAAGAATTCGGATGCTACAGAACTGGCCAAGGTTCTGACTGAGATGTATGCCAAGATGGTGGTTCGGAGGGTGGGGCCAGAGAGGGTCCTGGCTGTGGAAGAGAAACCCACCATCGTTGCTGATAAGGCGACCAATTCCTTAATCATCATCGCTACCCCCGTTCAGTACGAGGAGTTGGAAAAGATTATTGCCCAACTGGACATCCCCCGCCAGAAGGTCCTAGTAGAGGCCATGGTGGCTGAGGTGAGTCTTGAGAAATTGATGAACCTAGGAGTGGAGTGGGCAGTAGTGGATGAGCTCCGGCCAGAGCACAGCCATCAGCCCTTTGGGGGGACTCACTTTGGTATGAGACCAGAGCTCTTGGCCGGAACCCTCTATGGCATGAGCCTGGGGATGTATAAGGATAAGGCGACCAATATCGGAGCCTTGGTCAACCTCTATAAAACCGACTCTGATGTCAATATCCTCTCCACTCCTTATCTCTTAGTAAATAATAATCAGGAGGCGGAGATTAAGGTAGGGAAGAGGATCCCCATGCTCACCGCCTACCGGATAACAGAGGAGGAGACGGTGGTCAAGACCTACACCTGGGAGGATGTGGGGGTTATCCTGAAGATCACTCCCCAGATCAATCCCGAAGGGTTCGTTACCCTAAAGATTCATCAGGAGCTCCAGAAGGTATTGGCAGAGACGATACACGAGGCACCGGTCCTGGCCAAGAGGGGAGCAGATACCACTGTGACGATAAGGGATGGCCAGACCATCGTCATTGGGGGGTTATTGAGCGATGATAAGGGTATTGTAGAGAGAAGGGTTCCCGGATTTGGGAGGATCCCGGGGTTGGGCTGGCTCTTCAAGAGGAAGATAGAGAGCACAGAGAAGGTGAGCCTGGTCATCTTCCTCTCCCCCCATGTGGTCACTACCCCGGAAGAGATGGAGGAGATGACGGGAAGGAAGAGAGCCGAGATAGAGGAGTTTATTAAGTAGCCATGGTAGATCTGGGTAGGATACTATTAGAGAATAATCTGATAACGAAAGAGAGATGGGAAAAGGCCCTTGAGCTCCAGAAGGAGAGGGGTGAGAGGCTGGATAGAGTTCTTTTAGAGGGAAAGTTCCTTACTCCGGAGAAGATACTGAGAGTGCTCTCCGAGGCCCTCCAGATCCCCTATGTGCCCTACATCAAGGACGAGGAGATCGATTCTGGGGGGCTCTCCCAAGTCTCCCCTTCCTTCTTAAAGAGATCCGGCCTCCTTCCCCTGAAGGGAGAGAGGGTGGCGACCTCCGATCCTTTAGATCCTGGTCCGGTTGATAACCTCTCCCTTATCCTAGCCCATCCCTTAAGGATGGTTATTGCTCCGGAGGAGGAGATCTTGAGAGGGATTGAGAGGGGCTATGGGGCGAAGGAGACGGAGAGCGCAAGTGAGATCATAAAGGAGTTTGAGAAGGTTGATTTTGGGAAAGGGGAAGGGGAAAGGGAAGGGGCAGAGGATCTATTGGACCTAGCCTCCAAACCGCCCATCATCAAGTTCGTTGACTCTCTCATCATCGAGGCCTTGAAGAAGAGGGCGAGCGATATCCACATCGAGCCCTTTGAGAAGGAGTTAAGGATAAGGTATAGAATAGATGGTGTCCTATACGACATCCTGCGCAATGAGCGTAGCCATCAACCAGCCATCGTCTCCCGGGTAAAGGTGATGGCTGGATTGAATATCGCGGAGAGGAGGCTTCCCCAGGATGGAAGGATAAGTATCAGGATGGCGGGAAAGGACATCGATATAAGGGTCTCAGTAATCCCCACCTTCTTTGGGGAGAGGGTGGTGATGAGGTTATTGGATAAGTCGAGTATGTCCTTCAAATTGGAGAATTTGGGCTTCTCCCAAGAGAACTTAGAGAGATTCTTGAAATTGATCAAGAGCTCCCATGGCATCATACTGAATACCGGTCCGACGGGTTCAGGCAAGACGACTACTCTCTATAGCGCTCTGGATAGGATTAATACTCCGGATAAGAATATCATTACTGTAGAGGATCCTGTTGAGTATCAGTTAGAGGGGATCGGGCAGATACAGGTAAAGCCCAAGATCGGTCTAACCTTTGCCTCTGGCCTGCGTTCTATTGTGCGACAGGATCCGGATATCATGATGGTAGGGGAGATAAGGGACTTTGAGACCGCAGAGATCGCCATCCATGCTGCCTTGACTGGCCATCTGGTCTTCTCTACCCTCCATACCAATGATGCTGCGGGAGCCATTACCAGACTACTCGATATGGGGGTGGAGCCCTATCTCGCCTCTTCTGCTGTCATCGGGATCATGGCCCAGAGATTGGTGAGAACGATCTGCCCCAGGTGCAGGGAGTCCTATACCCCAACACCTGAGTCCTTGGCAGAGGTGGGGCTAGAACCCTCTGACCTTAAAGAGGGGATTCTATGGAGAGGGAGGGGCTGTCCCTCTTGTCTTGATACCGGTTATTGGGGAAGAACCGGGATCTTTGAACTATTGGTAGTGGATGATGAGATAAGGGAGATGATTACCAATAAGAAGGAGGCCAACGTTATAAAGCAGAAGGCGGTCTCCAAAGGGATGACTACTCTCCAGAAGGCAGGGGTAGAGAAGGTTCTCTCTGGGATTACTACCTTAGAGGAGGTCCTGCGCGTCACTCAAGAGATAGTAGTATAAAAGTAGCCCCGCCAAGCCTGAAGAAAGAGGTCGGGGTCTCTGCTTCGCAAAGTAGGAGA
>DLMW01000061.1:7854-10080 GCA_002478245.1 bacterium UBP18_UBA7526 | reverse complement strand
AGATGTAGTGGCTTTTTTCCCCGTTAGAAGGGCTTCTAACGGGGTTTGCTTTTTTAAAGGGAATATGGTATACTTACTGAGAGTAGAAGAGTAAGAAAGCAACCATTACTTTCCTACTTTGATCCTATCCTACTCCGAATGATAATGAGGGAGAGATGGCGGTCTTTGAATATCAGGCACTTGATGAATCAGGAAAGAGGAAGAGGGGGATAATCGATGCCGACAGTCCTCTAGAGGCCCGAGCCAAGCTCCATCAAGAGGGCCTACATCTCACCTCCCTAAAGGAATCCCTTCCTTCTCCTGTTCCTTCACAAGAGATAAGGATATTTAGAAAGGTAAGGGTAAGGGATCTAGCCGTCCTCACCCGGCAGTTAGCCACTTTATTAGGTGCCGGCCTCCCCCTCACTGAGGCCCTCTCCGGAGTGAGTGAGCAGTTAGAGAATCAGACCCTAAAAAAGGCTGTGGTCGATGTTCGCGAGAGGGTAAAGTCAGGCGCTACTTTTTCCAGTGCTCTCAGTCAATATCCCAAGACCTTCTCTAGCCTCTATACCAATATGATTAGAGCTGGTGAGAGCGCCGGAGCCTTAGAACTTGTTCTGGAAAGATTGGCGGATCACCATGAGAAACAGCTCCGCCTGGAGAATAGGATAAGGGCTGCCTTAGCCTATCCTCTCTCCATTGTGGCCATCGGCATCCTGGTTCTCTCCTTTCTCTTTACCTTCGTCATCCCTCGGGTAACTACGCTCTTCACCACTTTTCAAGCTTCTCTTCCCCTTCCCACCATCATCCTGATCAAGTTAGGCAACTTCTTTAAAGGATACTGGTGGCTTTCCTTACTAATAGTTGTTGTTCTCATTCTTGGGATGAGAGGGTATATCAGGACAGAAAGGGGAAGGATGATCTACGATCGCCTGAGGCTAAGAGTTCCCCTCTTTGGGCCCTTAAGCCAGAGGATTGCCCTGGCCCGATTCTCCCGCACCTTAGCCACCCTCTTAGCAGGTGGGGTCCCCCTCCTAAGTTCCTTGGAAATTGTCAAGAATATTGTGGGCAATCGGGTTCTCTCAGAGGCCATTGGAGAGGCTGGGGAGGGTGTGAGAAGGGGGGAGAGCCTGGCCCTTCCCCTGTCCCGGAGCAAGGTCTTCCCTCCCATTATGGTTCGGATGATCGCCTCTGGGGAGAAGAGCGGAAACTTAGAGAACCTACTCTATAAGGCAGCCGATACCTATGATAGTGAGGTAGAGACCACGGTCAGCACCCTGACCGCTCTTTTGGAACCCATTCTTATCCTTCTCATGGGACTGGTGGTGGGATTCATCGTCTTGGCCATTCTATTGCCCATCTTCCAGATGAGCCAAGCCATAAGGTAAAAGAAGTAAGAAAGTAGGAAAGTATACGTTTGAAGGAGGGTTTTATGGGAAGAAATGAAAAGGGCTTTACTTTGATTGAATTGATGATCGTTATTGTTATTCTGGCCATCCTGGCTGCCATCATCGTTCCCCGTTTCATGGGGAGGGAGGAGCAGGCGAAGAGGACGGCCGCCATTGTTCAGATCAAGAACTTTGAAGGGGCTTTGAAACTCTTTAAGTTAGATAATGGTTTCTATCCTTCAACAGAGCAGGGACTGAAGGCCTTGGTGGAAAAACCCACTACTGGAAGAGAGGCGAAGAACTGGAAGGAAGGGGGGTACTTAGAGGCCAAAGAGATCCCCTTAGATCCCTGGGGGAATCCTTATGTCTATATCTCACCCGGGGTGCATAATAAGGAGTACGATATCATCTCCTATGGTGCTGATGGAGTGGAGGGTGGGGAGGGGGATGATGCCGATATCCAGAGCTGGGCACTGGAGAAGTAAAGGCTACAGGCCTCTAGGTTAGCAGTAGAAGTTCACAAGATGAGTCTTTCAGATCTCCCCAAATTTGAGATGTATGAAGAAGGGGCTCAGGTTAGAAAGTCTTCTGAATCTACTCCTATGCTCTGGCTTCATGTGATGAAACAAAGGAATACTTAGAACTACTCTTTGAAACAGAGTCGCTCAAGAGAAGGTATATAAGTTAAGAGAAACGGTCGAACAAAGTTGAAGAGATCAAGATTTAAAACCTGTGGCTTGAAGCTTGCGACCTGTAGCGCTTATGTTGATGGATTTACTTTGATTGAGCTTATCATCGTTCTTATTGTTTTGGGTGCGGTCTTGGTCATTGCCTTTCCCAGGATGGAGGCTTTCTTCTC
>DLMW01000061.1:7212-7730 GCA_002478245.1 bacterium UBP18_UBA7526 | reverse complement strand
TCTTGGGAAGAAGGGAGACCCTTCCAGAAGGGATTAGTTTCCTGGATGTCATCACTCCAGAGGGAAAGATGAATAGTGGCCAGACCTTTACCTTATTCTTCCCTAAGGGCTATGTCACAAGATCCATCATCCATCTAAAGAATGAGAAGGAAGAGGTCCAGACCCTGTTACTTAAAGGGACTATGGGCCAGGTTACGGTCTATGAGGGATATGTGGAGGAGGAGAGTGGGGAGAGGTAAAGGCTACAGGCCACAGGCTACAGGTCCCAGGCTACAGAGAAGCTTGCGGCTTGGAGCTTGGGGCTGGCAGCAAGGATTCACCTTGATTGAGGTGATGATCGCCATAGCCATCATCGCAATTGCCTTAGTAGTTATTTTACATTCCTATGGCCTGGGAGTGAGTATGGCCAATGAGTCCCAGGACTTCTCTTTGGCTACCATTCTTGCCCAAAGAAAGATGGCCGAGATAGAGTCAGAAGGATTCCTGGAAATTGGAGGGGAAGAAGGAGACTTTGGGGA
>DLMW01000061.1:4865-6997 GCA_002478245.1 bacterium UBP18_UBA7526 | reverse complement strand
TCTCCTGGGATGAGAAGAATCTGGAAGTAGTTACCTATATTGCCAAGCGTGAATAGAATGAAGTTACAGGCTACAGGTTTTAAAAAAGCTTGTGGCTTGAGGCTTGCAGCTTACAATTGGCAGCAAGGTTTTACCTTGGTTGAGATTCTCATTGCTGTGGCCATTGCCAGTCTCATCCTGACCATTATCTACAGATCCTATGCCACAAGTATCGATACCATGAACTATACCCGGGAGAAGATGGATGCCTTCTCCATAATAAGGCTCACTTTGAGCAGGATGAATGAGGAAATTACCTCTTCTTTCTTTGCAGAGGATAGTAAGGTTGCGGTGTTCTCTGGAGGGGAAGGGAAGATAGACTTCGTCTCCTCTTCTCATGAGAGGATATTCAAGGATAGCAGAGAGTATGACCTCTCCGAGATCGGCTATTTTACCGAACCAGAGGAAGAGGGAGAGAGGCTCTCCCTGTGGCGTAGAGAAGATAGGACGCCGGATGATGACGTTCTGGAAGGAGGGGAAAGGGAGAAGATAATAGATGGCTTAGAGGGTTTGGAGTTTAAGTACTATGATGGAAAAGAGTGGCTTTCAGAGTGGGATAGTAAAGAGGAGAGAGGGCTACCCCAGGCGGTTGGGATTACCCTGAGGTTTCCCGAAAAGGAATTCTTTACTGTAGCCTTTATTCCTTTGGGAAGGTGAGGCTTGCGGAATCTGTGAACAAAGGCAGACAAAAGAGATGCCTATGGAAAGTATGTTACTGGAGAAAGCAGATATGAGGTCTCTTAATCCAGCATCTTTGCTAATCCCTAATAAGGAAGGGATGGCCTTGGTTCTTACTCTGGTAGTCGTTACTATCCTGGCAGTTTTGGTCCTAGAGTTCAGCTACCTTATGAGGGTGGAGGCAGAGATCTCGGGAAATTATCGGGATAGCCTGAAGGCCTACTATATCGCAAACTCTGGGGTCAACTTCGCCTATCTCCTCTTGAGGGATGATAAGGACCTGAGTTATGATTCCTTAGATGAGGATTGGGCTTTGGCCAAACTGCCCATTGCCATGGAGGAGGGAGCGGTTATCTTTCATATCATAGATGAGTGTGGTAAAATAAATATTAACTCCCTCTTGGGTAGGGAAGGAAAGATCGATGAAAGGAGAAGGGCGGTATTGGAAAGGCTCTTTGAGATCCTTGAGATCGATAGGGAACTTGTCGATGTGATCTGTGACTGGATAGACAAGGATGATGAAGTAAGGGATTTTGGTGCTGAAGATGATTATTACTCTAATCTAGAGAACCCCTATCCTTGCAAGAACGGTTTCTTAGATACCATAGACGAACTCTTCCTTCTCAAGGGCTTTAATGACGAAGTCTTCTATGGAAAAGGGAAGGGGCGGGGCTCTCTGGATTCCTATCTTACGGTCTATGGGGATGGTAAGGTGAATATTAATACCGCACCAGATATTGTCCTTCAATCCCTGCATCCCGATATCGATGGAGGTCTGGCTCAAGGGATTGGAGAATATCGTGTAGATCATCCTTTTAAAAAGACTAAAGACCTAGAAGAGGTCTTTGGGATAGACGATAGAATCTATAATGAAATCAGCCCCCTCATTACCGTAAAGAGCAACTCCTTTCAGGTATATGCCATAGGCTCTTTAGGTGAGGCAAGAGAGAGGATAAAGGCCATCTTAGAGAGGAAAGAGAAAGATCTGAAGATTAAATACTGGAGAGTAATGTAGCATGAACGAGGGAAAAACGGTGAGGAAAATCAGTATAGTAGTCATCGGCAGTATCATATTTCTGGGAAGCGGCCTTCATTCCTCGTTAGCCAGAAGCCATCATATCAGAATCAAGGATGAGAATTACATTTCTAAAGAAGAGTTTGAGGAGCAATATAGGCAATAGAAAGAGTACTTAATGGTTACTTAGGCTATCTATGATGTTTAAAAAAGTTAAGGAATTCAATTTCAGAGAAATGAAGAGGCTAATGAGCCCTATCCTTACCAAAAGTAAGGCTCTTCTCTTTCGAACAAAGGGCCTCATTCTCTCCATCTTTCAGAAGGCATCTCGCTCCCTTTCCCGCCTTCCACTAAAAGGGAGGGAGGCCCTGGGTCTCGATATCGGGGTAAGTAGTATAAT
>DLMW01000061.1:0-4780 GCA_002478245.1 bacterium UBP18_UBA7526 | reverse complement strand
TTGGGACAAGCGGTATAAAGATTGCCCGATTGTTAGGAACCAGAAGGGGGGTGAGGCTTCTTGGCTTCTGGGAGAAGGAGATTCCCAGGGAAGGAAGGGGTGAGGCAAAGGAAGAGACAATTGCCCAGGCCCTAAGGGAGCTATTATCTCAAACCCTCCTCACCCCTCCCCAAAAGATAATCTCCTCCCTTCCCGCCTCCTCTTCTGTGGCTAAGAGGCTTTCTCTTCCCTTTAAAGATGAAAGGAAGATCCGTCGGGTGATAAGGTATGAGATGGAACCCTATCTCCCCCTTCCCTTAGAGGAAGCAGTTATTGACTTCTCTATTATAGATGATCGTCTCCCAGACCGGAGCCTGGTCTTAGCCCTTGCTATCAATAAGAGCGGGATCGAAAGGCATCTTAGGATTTTGGATAGGGCAGGGATTAAGCCAGTAATTGTGGACATCGATAGTGCCAGCCTCTTCAATGTTTATGCCCCGAAAGGGGATAAAGAGACTATTGCCCTGATCAATCTTGGAGCAGGCCAGACAATAATCGATATTGTAAGTGAAGGAAGGCTCTCTTTTACTCGGAGCATCCCTAAGGCTGGGGATGATCTCAGCCAGGCTTTGGCAGAGAGGCTTGGGGTAGGTTTCCAAGAGGCTGAGAAGTTGAAGAGGGAAGGGCTCGCTGAGGAGAGACTTAAGGCGATAGAGCCGGTCCTTGATGAGATTATAAAAGAGGTAGAACATACCTTTTCCTCCTTCCTAGCTTTCTATCCCGATAAGAGGATAGACAAGATCCTATTAACTGGGGGAAGTGTCCGCCTGCCGAAAATAGTGGAATACTTCCCGAAGAGATTGAATGTCGAGACCTCTCTCTTCCATCCCTTCTGGGAACCGCTGCCTCCCAAGCCATCTCTCTCGAGATTAAAGGAATTCTTCATTCCTTCTCTTAAGGGGATCTCCAGTAATCTGGAGAGGGCTACTTTAGATAGGGTCATGCCCCTTCTTCCCCAGGTCATAGGGGTTGGCCTGCGGGGAGTGGCCAGAACCAGGACCGCCTTCAACTTTATTAAGGAGGAGAAACCCCTTATCAAGAGATTGGAGGAGGCCAGGCCCCTTCTCAAGCCCGCGGCTATTCTTTTAATCTCCATCCTTCTCTTGGGTCTTCTGGACTTCTGTCTCCATCTCTATCTCAAGAATAAGAGGTCTCAGGAGCTAGAGAAGGAAATCCGTTTAGTCTTCAAGAAGACCTTTCCGGAAGTCACCAATATCGTCGATCCCCTGGTCCAGATGAAAGAGGGCTTAGCGAAGAGAGAAAAGGACCTTGCCCTCTTACCCAGGGAGTTCTCTTCACTCTCTATCCTCAGGGAGATCTCCTCCCTCACTCCCCAGGATCTGAGAATAACCATGGAGGACCTCTCTGTTGACTGGGAAGAGACTAGAATAAGGGGAAGGACTTCCGACTTCTCTCTTGTCGCTCGTTTCAAAAAGGCCTTAGAGGCTTCAGACTATTTCCCTGAAGTCAAGGTGAGCGATGCCCGTCTGGATAGAGAGGGGAAGAGCGTAGAGTTCCGGATGACGATAAAACATGGGGAAGAGAAATGATTAGACTGCCCAAGATTAAATTAGCCAAGAGGGAGAGGTTTCTCCTTTTGGGGGGAGGGGCAATTCTTTTTTTTCTTATCCTCTTTCAACTCCTTTCCTATGGTCATAAGAGAATGGAAACCCGGGAGAGAGAGAATAGAGAGTTAGAGAAGAGACTAGAAGAGATGCATCGTCTTCAGAATCGTTACCTTATCCTGGAAGAGAGATTGAAGTCCTTTGAAGAGAGAATGGTTAAAAGGCCTTCAGATTTTACCCTCTTCTCCCACTTAAAAGACCTCGCCTCCCAGGCAGGGATTGTGGAGAGGATAGACCGCCTAGAACCGCAGGAGATAGAAATAAGCGAAAGGTATGGGAAGTCCCTGGTCCGGGTGAAATTGAGAGGGGTTACCTTAGAGCAATTGACCAGGTATCTCTATTCCATAGAGAGTTCACCCCACTTTTTAGAAGTAAGGAGGCTTCACATCACCCCCCAGTTTAGAAAGCGCGAACTCCTAGATGTTACCTTTGAGGTCTCCACCCCCTTCAGAAGGAAATTTGAAGATTTCCCTTGACAAATCAATTTTTTGTGGGTATACTGTTTCCCAGGTTCAAAATTTTCGAGAGTAATTCGGCGAATGTCGAACAAGACAAGGGAGGTGAAGGGAATGGGGAAGAGAATCGGTAAGGAGAAGATCGAGAGGAAGAAGGGTTACCTTTACTACATTGGGAAGGACGGCTATGTCTGGGAAGCGCCCATGAAGAGGACCAAGGGCGGAAGGAAGAAGAGAGTAGGCACTGAGAAGATCACCAGAAGAGAAGGCTATATGTACTACCTGGACAAGGCCGGCTACGTTGCTGAAGCCAAGATGGCTCGCCGTTAGGGAAGGAATATTCTAGGGAAGCCCCCCACCACTTTCCGGGCTTTAGATATAAGGCATAGAAGGTGGTGGGGGGTTGCATTTTAGGATTCGGTATGCTAAACTAATTTAGTCAAAGATGAAAGAGGATTAAAATGAGTAATGGCGAAACCCGATCGGTCATTCTTTGTATCCTGTTTCTCGTTTCTCGGTTATTCTGCTTTTCTTTGGATGGTTTCTGCTTTAAGACTGAGGAGCAACCTTTTACCCCTCCCCAGGAAGAGGAGGAGATCGCCCACCCCCTGGGCTCCGCCCATTATAGCCTGGGGGTCATCCATGATGAAGAGGGCAATTTCAAGCAAGCCATTAGGCAGTATAAGCGGGCTTTGAAGTATGAACCGAACTCCAGCACCATCCTCACTGCCTTAGGGAAGGATTACTTCAGAATAGAGAAGTTCAAAAAAGCCCAGGGACTCCTCCACCGATCCTTAGGGAAGGACCCCCTCTCCTCCCAGACCCACTCCTTGTTGGGGGCCCTCTATATTAAGGAAGAGAGAATGGAGAAGGCCAGGGAGTGCTATGAGCGGGCGATAGACCTGGAACCAGATTATGTCGAGGCCCATTTCATCTTAGGGAACCTCTATGCCCGGAAAGGAGATTTTGAAAAAGCCATAGGCTCTTATGAAAAGGTCGTAAACCTAAAGCCGGAATACATCACGGCCCGTTTAAACCTGGCCTCCCTCTATAGCGGGAGGGGGGAGTTCGATAAAGCCATTGCTTCCTATAAGAAGGTCTTGGAGCTCAATCCAGGTTATCTTCCGGCCCACCTTTCCCTGGCCATTTTGCATGAATTGAAGGATGAGACAGAAGAAGCAAAGAAGGTATATCTTGGGGTATTGGAAAAGGACCCCAAGAATACTACTGCCCGAAACCGTCTGGCCCAGATCTACTGCAATGAAAATAAGTTAGACGAAGCCCTCTCCCAGTATGAGGAGATCCTGAAAATAAATCCTAGGGAGATAGACGTGGCCAAGAGATTGGCCTTAATCCGCTACTATCAGGGAGAGGTGGATAAGGCGCAGGAAGGTTTCCAGAAGGTCTTAAAGATTGCACCGGAGGATGTGAGGGCGCGCTACTATCTGGGAGTCCTCTACGAGGAGAAGAAGGATTACGAGAGGGCAAGAGAGGAGTTTAAGAAGATCATCGATTTAAAGGAGGACTTCTTGGAGGCCTACCTCCACCTGGGTTATATTTACTCTGAAATGAATGAGAAGAGAAAAATGCTAAAGGTATTCAAGAAGACCGTTAAAATAGAACCAGATAATGCCCAGGCCTGGTTCTTCCTCGGTCTGGCCTATCAGGGAATAGCGGAATATAAGAAAGCCATCTCCTCTTTCCAGAACTCCCTTTCCCTAAACCCTAAAGAGGGAGCGGTTTACTTCAACCTGGGAGTGGCCCATGATAAGCAGGGAGAGTTCGAGAAAGCGGTGGAGAATTTCCAAAAGGCGATAGAACTCAAAGGTCCCCAGTTAGCTAATGCCTATAACTACTTGGGCTATCTCTACATTGAAAGGGGAATAAACCTTGAAGAGGCCATGGGGTCAGTAGAGAAGGCCTTAGGGATTGAGCCGGAGAATGGCTACTTCTTGGATAGCCTGGGGTGGGGTTACTATCAGAAGGGAGATTATGAGAAGGCCTTGGAACTCTTAGAGAAGGCTGTGGGTTTTGTCTCTGATGACCCCATTATCTTCGACCATCTTGGGGATGCCTATGAGAAGAAGGATCTATGGGAGAAGGCCTACAATGCCTGGGAGAATTCTTATAGACTTAAGAAGGATGAGAGAATTAAGAAGAAGATAGAGAGAGCAAGAAAGGAATTTGAAAGAGCTAAGGATTGAATCGCCAGCCAAAGTAAATCTCTTCTTAGAGGTCCGGGAAAAGAGAGAGGATGGCTACCATAATGTGGAGACCATCCTGGAGACAGTGGACCTCTTTGATGATATCATATTGAAAGAGACCAAAGGAGAGATAAGGATTGCCAGCGATCTTCCCTCCCTACCCTTAGGGAAAGAGAACCTCGCCTACCAGGCAGCCTTCCTCCTAAAAGAGAACCTTAAGATCGAAAGGGGAGTCCAGATCACCATTAATAAGAGGATCCCCTTAGCCAGTGGCCTGGGAGGAGGATCGAGCAATGCCGCCAGCGTCCTTCTGGGATTGAATAGGTTATGGAATCTGGATCTGGGTTATCAAGAACTATCTCATCTTGCCCGAGAGATAGGAGTAGATGTCCCTTTCTTCTTAAGGGGAGGGAGGGCTTTAGGGAAAGGTAGGGGAGATGAACTCCGGTTCCTTCCC
>DLMW01000050.1:4792-6192 GCA_002478245.1 bacterium UBP18_UBA7526 | reverse complement strand
GATTTCTCATACCCTTCTGCACTCAACAAAGAGTCGAGTTCTTTTAAATCTTTTATCTTGATTTTAAAGATCCATCCCTTTCCATAGGGCTCCTTATTGATAAGTTCTGGTTTATTTTCTAATTCCTTATTTACCTCAATTACCTCACCACTCACTGGGGCATAGATGTCAGAGACAGATTTAACCGATTCCACCACGGCCACTGCTTCTCCTTTAGAGACGACTCTGCCGATTGGGGGTAGTTCAACAAAGACCACATCCCTCAATTGCTCCTGAGCATAGTCAGTGATGCCTACTGTTCCCTTCCCTTTCTCAACCTTTATCCACTCATGGGTCTCGGTGTACCTCAATTCCTTCGGCGTTTTCATTTATCCCCTCCGGCATGTTTAAGTTTGCGGAGGGCAAGATCGGTAGCAGTCAAGAGAACATCGGGAATGTGAGAAGTAGCGGGAGAGTAGGCAAATTCTACTCTACTCAAATCTTTCAGAGAGAAACCAGCCTTTATTGCCAAAGAAATAATGTTTATCCTCCAGCCCGTTCCTTCCTCGCCCATCTCCTGGGCACCTAATATCTTACCTGTCCGGGCATCGGCAATGATTTTAGAGGTAATCTCCTTCCCACCAGGAAACCACTTGGGCTTGGTAAGGCCTTTCACCCTGCCTTCCACCACTTCATAACCATAGGACTCTGCCTGGGCCTTATTGAAACCGACAGAGGCTATCTCCAGATCGCCGATGAGAGAGACGAAAGTTGCTAAGGCTCCCTCATACCTTGCCTCACCACCACAGGCATTAATGGCGGCTACCTTCCCCTGTTCATAGGCTGGGGTAGCGAGATAGGCGGAGAAGGGCCTTTTGTCAATCAGGGAAGAGACCTGGGCACAGTCGCCACAAGCATAGACATCCTTCATACTGGTCTCCATCCTCTCATCCGTTGCAATCCCATACTCACTGGTCTCGATTCCTGCCATCTTTGCCAGTCTCAAGTTCGGTCTTACTCCACAGGAGACGATAATAATATCATTAGGAATCTCTCTCCCCTTTATAATAGCCGACTTCTCATCCACCCTCTCTATTTTCTTATCGAGAAGGATTTTAATTCCCTTCTTTCTTAAGTGCTCTTCCAAGATCTCGCTCATATCGGGGTCGAGCGCTCTGGGCAATAGATTCTTCCCTACCTCTACAATGGTAACCTCTAATCCCTTTCTATTCAGAGCAACCGCGGCCTCCAATCCTGTTGCTCCCGCGCCGATGACCAAGGCCCGCTTCGCCTTCTTAACTGTCTCCTTTATTTTTGCTATATCTTCCAGGCCCTTAATGACAAAGGCTTTTTTGTCTTTTAATTCTTCCAGGCCCGCAATGGGAGGGAGGAGGGGGGTGGCCCCAGGAGCAAGGATTAGG
>DLMW01000050.1:4360-4669 GCA_002478245.1 bacterium UBP18_UBA7526 | reverse complement strand
CCCCAGGAGCAAGGATCAGGGAATCATAGAAGATATTCTCCCTCTTACCACTCTTTAGGTTCTTTACTTCGATCCTCTTCTTTTTGGGATCGATTCTGGTTGCCTCACAATTTAGATGCTTCTCTACCCCAGAGACTCTTAAGGTAGATTTCAACTTCTCTGGAGAATCCACCCTTCCCTCTAAGAGGAAGGGGAGGCCACAGGAATGTAATAAGTCGAATTCCTTCTTATCAATGATTACCACCTCATTCTTAGGATACTTCTTTCTGATTGTTGAAAAGGCACTCATTCCCGCTGTTCCCAATCCAA
>DLMW01000050.1:3928-4069 GCA_002478245.1 bacterium UBP18_UBA7526 | reverse complement strand
CCTGTCGAGGTCTTGGGAAGTTCTTTCCTGAACTCTATCCTATGGGGTACTTTATAAGAGGCTAATCTCTCCTGGCAGTACTTGATGATCTCCTTCTTGGAGATGCTTCTTCCCTCTTTCAGGGCAAGGAAGGCCTTGGGC
>DLMW01000050.1:425-3669 GCA_002478245.1 bacterium UBP18_UBA7526 | reverse complement strand
ATATCCTTCTTGCGGTCAACGATATAGATGTAGCCCTCCTCATCTATCTTCGCTAAGTCTCCGGTATAGAGCCAGCCCTTTTTCAGGGTCTCTTCTGTCTCCCGGGGAAGGTTGTAGTACCCTCCCATGACATTTGGTCCTTTAACAACGAGTTCCCCCACCTCTTCCCTTTGGAGCGAGCGACCCTGGTCGTCGACTATATCCACTTCTACCCCAGGCAAGGGCAATCCTACAGAGCCCGGCTTCCTTATCCCCTTAACAGGATTGAATGAGACAACGGGTGAGGCCTCGGATAGGCCATAGCCTTCGATCAGGGGGATACCGAATCTTTTTTCAAACTCCTTCAATACCTCAACTGGTAATGCTGCGGCCCCGGAAACGGCGAGCCTTATGGGATTCAAGAATCTAAGGGGGCGGAGGGTAAGTATCCGAGGAAGGGAGATTTGGGTGAGGATATTATAGACGGCTGGGATGGCGACAAAGATGGTGGGCCTCTTTCTAATAACCTCTTTTATCACCTCCCCAAAGGCTCTCAAGGATTCAACGATGGTTATTCTCGCTCCCAGATGGAGAGGAACGAGGATGCAGACCGTGGTGGGAAAGGAGTGAAAGATGGGAAGAATCAATAAGAAGTTATCCCTGGGCCCCAGTCTTGCTGCTTGGGCACTTGCGGTAACATTGGAGATGAGGTTCCTGTGGCTCAGGCCGGCACCTTTTGGGTAGCCTGTAGTCCCGGAGGTATAGATGATGACTGCGGTCTCGGTCTCTGCCACTTCAGGGAAAGTGACTGCACCCTCAGGGGTTACCAATTCCTCAAAAGTGATTGCGCCTGGGATAGATGGCTTATCGCTAATGACGATTCTTTCCAACCTCTCAAGCCTGGGACGCAATGGTCCTACGGTCTCCAGATACTCTTCTGAGGTTATCAGGGTAGAGGCCCCAGCATTATTTAAGATATATCTTAGCTCCTCCCCTTTTAGGAAATTATTCAAAGGAACAACAATCCCTCCCGTCTTTAGAATGGCAAAGTAACTTACGATAAACTCTGGGCAGTTGCCTAAGAGTATTCCAATCCTATCCCCTTTTCTGGTTCCTCTTCTCATTAGCCCAGAGGCCAATCTATCGACCCTCTCTCCCAATTCCTCATAGGTGATCCTTTCTCTCTTGAAGAGAATGGCGTACCTTCTCCCATGCTTTCTAATGCTATCCTCAAGCATCTCAGTTAGAGTCATGATTTCCTCCATGCACTAGATTTAGAAGGTTAACCGTAAACCGTACACCTTTATCTGTCTTCAACTCTTAGGCGATTGACGAGAAGGTGGGCCTGGCGGGTAGGCTCGGGAATCTTGCGGCCCCTCAGGCACCCTAAGACTATCTCTATTGAGCTCTCCAGGTCAATCTTATGGCCAGGGGAGACGAAGATACAAGAAGTATTCTTCTCAGTACGTAGGACAGCACCGATGACTTCGCCCTCATCTTTTAAAAAACTATAAGAACCCTTTTCTTTCTCTGGCTCTTGATAAGTCCCGATTAGTTTCGACTTTGCGCAGCCGATGGTTGGCTTGTCTAATAGGATCCCCATATGGGTGGCCAGGCCCAATCTTTTGGGATGGGCTATCCCCTGGCCATCGAAGATTATGACATCTGGCTCGGTTTTGATCTTCTTGAAGGCTTCGCTGAGAAGCGGCCCTTCCCGGAAGGTAAGAAGGCCTGGGATATAGGGAAAGATCGAACTACCTATGGCGTGTTGCTCTTCTAAGATTTCTAATTCAGGGAAGGAGAAGACGATTACTCCCGCATAGGCCCGGTTACTCTTCTTAGAGAAAGAGATGTCAGCCCCAGCAATCCTTTTAATCTCAGAGAAACCCTTTTTTAAAACAATCTTTTTCTTTAACTCTTCCTGTAGCTTAATCGCCTCTTGAAGACTCAGATTCCAGGGATGAGAGAAAACCTGCTTCATCTCCAAACCACCGATTTTTACAGATAGGCGCAGATCAGGGATACTCGATTGCTCAATAGCTTACTAACCCACTCTTCTCCTTTCTTACTTCAGCAATTTCTCTTTCAGTTTCTGGCTGGGCTTGAAGAAAGGAACCCTATGGGCTGGGATCTCAATCTCCTTTCCTGTGACCACATTCCTTATTTTGCGCGCTGACCTCTCCTTTGTCTCAAACCTTCCCAAGCCCCGGATAATTACCTCATCCCCCTTGGCTAGTGCCTCCTGGATAGTCCTGGTCAGGCAATCGATGATGGCTAAGGCATCCTTCTGAAAGAGGCCCGTCTTCCGGGCAACATAGACCGCCAGATCTAGCTTATTCACTTCTTTTTCCCTTTTTACTATTTCTTCTGTTTGGATTTTATTTCTTGGGCTGCTTTCCGGCCATCCTCGTCCTTCAAAAGAGGCAGATAATCCTTTTTCTATTCATCTTTTAGTTCCGCCCACGATCATTCTTGGGATGCGCAGGGTGGGCTGGCCATCTGAGATGGGAACCCCTTGTCCTTCCTTGCCACAGGTACCGATCTCAAAACCCAGGTCATTTCCCACCATATTGATCTCTCTTAGAACCTTGGGCCCATTTCCAATTAAGGTCGCCCCTCTCACGGGCTTGGTGATCTTACCATCCTCAATGAGATAGCCCTCTTCCACCTCAAAGACGAAGTCACCGTTCACGCTATCCACCTGTCCCCCACCCATCTTCTTGACGAAGAGTCCCTTCTTGGTTGATTTTATAATCCCTTCTGGATCGCTTTCCCCAGGAGCGATGTAGGTATTACTCATCCTGGGTAGGGGTCGATAGTGATAGGACTCTCTCCTTCCATTCCCGGTTGGATTTATCCTATCTCTCTTGGCGGTCAGATAATCGTAGAGATAACTCTTCAATACCCCATTCTCAACTAAGACCGTCTTCTGGGAAGGGTTCCCCTCATCATCGAACCTGTAGGAACCTCTCTTATTGGGGAGGGTGGGATCATCGATAACTGTGATTAAGGGTGAGGCTATCTCTTTGCCTATCTTCCCACAATACTTTGAGGCTTTCTTCTGGACAATGTCTGCCTCCAGGCCATGGCCGATGGCCTCATGGATCATGGTTCCTCCGGCAGAAGAGGATAGGACAACGGTCATCTCTCCTCTGGGTGCCTTCTGGGCCTCCAACATCAGAATCGCCCTTCTCGCTGCCATAGTGGCGATCTCTTCTGGCGAGAATTCATCGAATATCTCCCAGCCGATGAATCCTCCCTTTGA
>DLMW01000050.1:0-165 GCA_002478245.1 bacterium UBP18_UBA7526 | reverse complement strand
ACCATCACCTGTTTAATCCTTTTGTCTAGGGAACGAGCTATCTTATTAGCTTCCTTGACAATTCTTACTTTTTCCTCCATTCCTATTCCTTTGGGAGGCCTCTTTATCTGAAAATTGACCTTCGTTTTAACTGGTTTAAGATGGATATTTATCTTCCTTGCCTGC
>DLMW01000079.1 GCA_002478245.1 bacterium UBP18_UBA7526 | reverse complement strand
CCCAACACCCAACCCACCCTCCTCGTCCCTCCTAGTCCCTGCTCCTCCCTTTTTAGCTAGGATGGTTTCCGCTAGGATTAAGTCCTCGGGAGTGGTAATCTTAATATTATCGTAGGAGCCCCTTACAATCTTTACCGGCTGACTCATCCTTTCCACCAAAGAGGCATCATCCGTTCCTTTAAAGTTCTCCTTCCCTGCCTTCCCATAGGCCTCTAAGATTATCTCATATCTAAAGGTCTGGGGGGTCTGGGCCATCCAGAGGTATTCCCGATCCAGGGTCTCTAAGGCCACACCATTCTCTTTTCGGGCAAACTTTATGGTATCGATACAAGGAACAGCGACTATAGCTGCCTTATATCTCTCTGCTCCTTCAATAGATCTGGTGATCAAATCCTCAGTTAGAAAGGGGCGGCTACCATCCTGGATGAGAACGATAGCGCAATCTTTAGCTACCTTCTTCAAGGCTTTATAGACAGAGTCCTGCCTTTCCTCTCCTCCCATGATTACTTCTTTGACCTTCCAAAAGCCATACTTCTTAACAATCTCCTTCTTTGCGTATTCCAGATTCCCTTCATCAACTACTAAGATAATCTCAGAGATCTGGGGATGATCCTCTAAAGGTTTTAGGGTATGGGCTAGGATGGGTCTATCACCCAAGAGAAGGAACTCCTTCTTTTCTCCCATCCTCTTCGATTCCCCAGCAGCAGGAACAATAGCCACCACTTTCAACCGTTGTTTCATTGTTTACCGTAAACCTTTTTGGCTCAGGCCTCCTTCAGGCGGGTGAAGATCATCCTTCCCGCAGTAGTCTGCAGGACACTGGTCACCACAACATCCATGGTCTTTCCCATGAAGTCTCCACCCTCATCGACCACCACCATGGTCCCATCATCGAGATAGGCCACTCCCTGGCCAGGCTCCTTCCCTTCCTTTATGATGCGCACACTCATCACCTCCCCAGGCAAAACCACCGGCCTGAGGGCATTGGCCAGCTCATTGATGTTCAGGACCTCCACCCCTTGAAGTTCGGCTACCTTATTTAGATTAAAGTCATTGGTTACTAGAAGCCCGTCTTGGACCCTGGTCAGCTGGATGAGCTTTCCGTCCACCTCTCTAATTGCCGGGAAGTCCTCTTCACCTATCTTGACATCTAGATCCTTCTGCTTCTGGAGCGCTTTTAGGATATCCAGCCCCCTCCTTCCTCGATTCCTCTTCAGAGAATCGGGGGAATCAGCGATGGACTGCAGTTCCCTTAAGACAAATCTGGGGATAATTATGGTTCCCTCCACAAACTTCGTCTGACAGATGTCCGCGATCCTTCCATCTATGATGACGCTGGTATCTAGAATCTTGGTCTTTGCTCCAACCTTAGGGGCAATCTTTCTTTTGGGAACCAATGGTGCAAAACCAATCTCCTCCCTCTTCCTCCAGGCAATGACCATCCCCAGATAACCCAAGGAGAGAGAAAGGGCAATAAAGATAATCCTTGATATGGGATAAGAGGAGGGAATGAGGGTAATGAAATGGGCTAAGAGGTGGGCACAGATTAATCCAAGAATAAGTCCTAAACCTAGGGCCAAGAAAGTCTTCAGGCTAACCCTCTTAGAAGCGAATTCCAATAAGAGAATGGCCACTGCTCCTAGGGAAAAGGCCAAAAGACCGATATTAGACCTTAGTAAATAACCTATCCCAGCACAGATGAATAAAAAAATAACCCTTATTATCCAGATCATCTCTTTCTCACCTCCTTTCTTTAATAGCGAATCGTCTGCACGAACTTATGGGCAACTGCTACCGCAGAGCGAGTGGAAGGGCTTCCTGGATCTTTCCGACACCAATTGTTTGAATCTTCTCTTTTTTGTTTAGATCCTTCAGGTTTCCCTTAGGGATGAGGCATCTCTTGAAGCCCAACTTCTCCGCCTCCCTTATTCTTAAAGGCACCTGGGAGATACTCCTCACCTCCCCGCTTAAGCCCACCTCACCCAGAGCAACCAGGTTGGGATCGATGGCTTTATTCTTAAGGCTGGAGGCAACGGCCAAGATCAGAGAGAGGTCCACCGCTGGTTCATAGACCCTCAATCCCCCAGCGACATTCAAGAAGACATCCTTATCCCCCAATCTCAGTCCCGCCCTCTTTTCTAAGACAGCTAAGAGAAGAGAAGCGCGATTGTAATCTAGACCCGTGGTCCTTCTCTGAGGAAGGGCAAAATTAGAGGGGCTCACCAGGGCCTGGATCTCAACGAGTAAGGGCCTGGTACCTTCAAGGGTGGCGGTGATACAGGAGCCCGAGGCCTCTATCCTCTCCTCTAAGAGAATCCTTGAGGGGTTGGCCACCTCAGCCAGGCCATTTTCTTTCATCTCAAAGATCCCCACCTCGTTCGTGGAACCAAACCTATTCTTCACCGCCCTCAGGATCCTATAGGCGTGCTCCTTCTCTCCTTCAAAGTATAAGACAGTGTCGACCATATGCTCCAGGACCTTAGGCCCGGCTAAGACCCCTCCCTTGGTCACATGGCCGATCAAGAAGATGGGGATATCCATGCTCTTTGCTAAATAGAGAAGCTCGGCACAAGACTCCTTTAATTGCACGATGCTTCCCGGAGTAAAAGGGAGGTCTGACTTATAAACCGCCTGGATGGAGTCCACGACCACAGACCTTGGCTTCAATTCCTCAATATATCTCCTGGTCTCTTCAATGCTTGTGGTAGCCAGGATATGGAGTTGGGGAGAGTCTATCCCTATCCTCTGGGCGCGAAGCTTTATTTGAGCAAGAGACTCCTCGCCACTAGTATAAAGGATTAGTCCATATTGATTGCTCAAATTATTGCTTGCTTGCAGAAGGAGGGTAGACTTTCCGATTCCCGGGTCACCACCGATTAAGACTACTGAGCCGGGAACCAATCCTCCCCCTAAGACCCGGTCGAACTCCCCCATTCCGCTTCCTAGCCTCTCCTCCTCCTCTATCTTAATCTCTGATATCACTTGGGGCTTGGCCTTTGTCTTGAATACCCGATGCTTGAACTTAGAAGGTGGGGTTTCTTTACTTAAAGTGAAGGTATTCCAGTTCCCACAACCGGGGCACCTCCCCAGCCACTTGATGGATTCATAGCCGCACTCTGCGCAAGAATATCTCGTCATCGCTTCTTCTTCTCTTTCTCCTTGCGGAATAATTTCCAGGGATGCTCCTTTACCTCTTCTGACATCTCTCTTAGATTCTTGATCGTGGCACTGAGATTATCGTAGAGCTCCTTATCTTCAGATACTTCCCTTAGATTTTTAATCAGGGCGCTGAGATCATCGTAGAGCTCCTTTTCCGCCACTAACTTCCCTACTGTCCCCTTCCCTCCCCTTACAGAAGAGGCGATGCTCCCCAAATCCTGGATAGCATCCCCAGCGCCGGAGAAGACCTTGCTTATATCTACGGCATCTTTACCAATTAAAGTAGCCCCAGGCTTAATAATAGGGGCGTCCAGAGAGCCCGGGGTAATCTCAATATACTTCTCTCCCAAAAGACCCACCGTAGTTATGGAGAACTGGGCATCCTCCCGCAACTGAATGGCTTCCTTCAAGGAGATGGTGGCCTCCACCTTGGTGAAGGGCTCCTGAATAAAGCGTATCCTCTCCACCTCTCCCACCTTCACCCCGGCCAGTCTGACCGGAGCGGTCTCTTTCAGGCCACCCACGAAATTGAAGATGACCTTGACCGTATACTCCTTGGTCCGGAAGCCTCTAATCTCACCCTTCCTTACGATGAAGGCAGAGAAGATCAAGATCACAATGGCCAGTGCGACCACAATCCCCACCTTCACCTCATTAGTAAAGAATCTCATCTTATACCTCCTGCTCCATCAGTCGGCAGTTATGGGTCCGGTTGCGGCTCCAGTGATGAACTGCCTGACCACAGGATTCTTGGTATTCTTAATCTCTTCTGGGCTACCAACCTCGATGATCTTCCCCTCATAGAGCATGGCTATTCTATCTGCAATCTTATAGGCGCTGGTCATATCATGGGTAACAGCGATAGAGGTGATCTTCAACTTATCGTGTAGTTCAACAATGAGTCCATTTATGGCATCCCCCATAATGGGATCTACTCCAGTAGTGGGTTCATCGTAGAGAACGATCTCCGGCTCCATGGCGATGGCCCGCGCCAGACCCACCCTCTTCTTCATTCCCCCAGAAAGCTCCGCTGGCTTCAAATCCTCAATCCCAGAAAGACCAACCATCTTTAGCTTCTCCTTAACAATCCTTCTTATCTCCTCCTGGCCCAAATGGGTATGCCTCCTCAATCCAAAGGCCACATTCTCTTCTACAGTTAAGGAATCGAAGAGAGCCGAACCCTGGAAGAGTATACCAAACTTCTTCCTTAGCTCATTCAATCTCTTCCCATCTAATCTTGTTATATCGTAACCATCGATCAATATCCTTCCCTTATCCGGCTTTAGAATCCCGATAATATGCTTTAAGAGAACGCTCTTCCCGCAGCCGCTTCTCCCAATGATGACAAAGGTCTTTCCCTTCTCAATGGTAAGATTCACCCCCCTCAAGACCATGTTATCTCCAAACGCTTTGTGAAGATTTTCAATGATAATCACAACATCCTCACTTACGCTCGGAAGTAAACCCGGTAAGAGACTTGATTACAGATTGGGGAAGGAATACTCGCCTCTATCCCAAAAAAGATGCCTTGTGAAGTCTCTAGCTGTTACTCCCCTACTTTATCTTAGAAGAGGGCCGCAGTCAGAAAGTAGTCGCTGACTAGGATGAGGACGCAACTAGTAACCACAGAGATGGTAGTTGCCCTCCCCACTCCCTCTGCCCCTCCCTCTGTCTTGAACCCCTCATAACATCCGATAATAGTGACAATCGCTCCAAAGACAATGGCCTTTATCAAGCCCGAGGAGATATCACTCGTGGTCAAGGCCTCGATGGTGCCATCTAGGTACTGTCGGGGACCGATACCCAGTTTATGCACTCCGATGAAATAACCGCCCGTAATGCCAATGGCCTCGGCATAGATAGTGAGTATGGGAGCCATGATAATCCCAGCCATAAATCTGGGAACAGCGAGATACTTAATGGGGTTGGTGGCCAAGGTCTCTAAGGCATCGATCTGTTCCGTAACCTTCATGGTCCCCAACTCTGCAGTAATCCCTGCCCCCACCCTTCCGGCAAGCATTAAAGCAGTCAGGACCGGGCCCAGTTCTCGGACCATGCCCAGAGCTACTCCTCCTGCTACCAGGCCCATGGTCTCAACGAGCTTGGCGGCATGGCCTCCTTGTAGAGCAGAGACCATTCCCGTAGAGATGGCCACCAGGCTCACCACAGGGAGGGACCTTACTCCAATCTCCACCATCTGACCCATTATATTCTTAAGATCAAGAGGTGGTCTCACTAGCCAGGATAGGGTTCTGAAGAATAGGATAGCCACCTCTCCCAGATGTCTTAAGATATAGGTCGCCCACTGGGCGATGAGCTCAAAGAATCTCTTCACTTCCGTTTCCCCCGTTTTCCTCTCCCCTTTACTGGTTACCCTTTCTAAGGTAAATCCTGGGGACCCTCCCAGCAATCCTACAGACCACCTCATGGGGAACGGTGTCTATTTTCTTTGCTATCTCTTCAACAGAGATCCTCTCCTTCCCCTGCTTCCCTATAAGAACTACCTCGTCGCCTACCTTAACATCGGGAACTTGGCCTACATCCAAAATGGTCTGGTCCATGCAGACCCTCCCGGCAATCCTAACCCTCTTCCCCTTTAGGATAACTTCTCCTTGATTGGAGAGAAGTCTATTATAGCCATCCTCATAGCCGAGAGGAAGGATGGCGATGGTTGTATTCCTATTCGTAACGTAGGTCTTGCCATAGCTTATGGTGGCACCTTTTAAGACCCTCTTTAGATAGATTACCTTGCTCTTTAAACTCATTACCGGATGGAGGTCCAGGGATCTTGTAACGTGTTCTGAGGGATAGATGCCATAGAGAGCGAGTCCCGGCCTTACCATGTTGAAGTAGCTCTCTGGGAAGTCCAGGATCCCGGCAGAGTTTGCCGCATGCTTTAGGGGAATATCTATTCCTTCCTCTTTTAGCTCTTTTAGAACCCTTTTAAACCTTCTTATCTGCTCTTCAGTGAAGCTCTTATCCTCTTCATCTGCGGTTGAGAAATGGGTGAAGATCCCTTCGACTTCCAGTTCCGGAATCCTTACTACCTCTCTCATCAACTTCTGGGCCCTCTGGTAAGGGACCCCGGTTCTCCCCATCCCAGTATCTATCTCAATGTGGACCTTGAGCCTCCTCTTTAGCCTCTTACATTCTCCGGCTAAGAGAAGGGCGATCCCTTTTGTACATATCGTCTGGGTAATATCCTTCTCTATGATCTCAGATGCCTCTTGGAGCATGGTGGGGCCTAGGATGAGAATGGGTGAGTTTATCCCTTCTTTACGGAGGAGGAAGGCCTCTTGAGGAGAGGTGACACCAAGATAATTCACCCCTTCTTCTTGAAGGGCCTTAGAGACCGGGACTATTCCATGGCCATAGCCTTGAGCCTTAACAACGGCCATGATCCCAATTCCTGGGCCTATCCTTTTCTTAATCTCCCTAAAGTTATGGGCTAAAGCAGCTAAATCGATCTCTGCCCAAGTGGACCCCATTAGGGATGAAACGCTACGGGCATCTGACGGGGTAGATTGACTATCCATCTTTTGCCTAGCTTGCCAGATTATTCTACTCTCCGGGCTAAGTTCTCAAACCTGGTATACTCCTTTATGAAGGCTAATTGCAGCGTTCCCGTGGGACCATTCCTCTGCTTGGCGATATTTACCTCGGCAACTCCCCTCACTGCTGGATTATCTGGTTCATAATATTCCGGCCTCAGCAACATGGCTACTACGTCGGCCTCCTGTTCAATAGCTCCCGACTCGCGCAAATCGGAGAGTCGGGGCCGGTGCTCCTCCCTCTGTTCTGCCGCTCGGGATAATTGGGAAAGAGCAATCACCGGGACATTCAGTTCCCGGGCTAAAGACTTCAGTGACCGGGAGATCTCTGAGATCTCCTGCTGCCTATTCTCTATCCTTCCCGAGCCAGATACGAGTTGGAGATAGTCAATAATGATGAGCGCGATGCTATGCTCTGCCTTCAACCTTCTCGCCTTGGCCCTTACTTCCAGGACAGAGATGGCCGGGGTATCATCTATGAATATGGGGGCCTCGGCCAGTCTACCAGCAGCAATGGTTAACTTTGGCCAGTCCGATTCTGATAGATAACCGGTCCTCACCTTCTGGGCATCGACCCTTGCTTCGGAGCAGAGCATCCTCTGAACGAGCTGATCCCGAGACATCTCTAAGGAGAATATAGCCACCGGGATCTTCTCCTCCACCCCCGCCTTCTGGGCGATCCCCAGGGCAAAGGAGGTCTTCCCCATGGAGGGCCTTCCAGCGATGACAATGAACTCTGAGCCATGTAATCCACTCGTTCTTAGATCAAAGTCCCGGTAGCCGGTGGGGATACCGGTAACATGCTCCTTCTTGGCATATAACTGTTCAATGGCCTGGAAACTATCCTTTAGGATATGCTTTATTGGTAAGAAGTCCTGTTTGATCTTCTCCTGGGTGACAGAGAAGATGATCTTCTCGGCGCTGTCTACGATTCTATCCGCCTCTTCTGTGCTCTCATAACTCAGGTTCTTTATCTCGTCACAGGCATTTATTAGTCCTCTTAATCTCGCCTTCTCCAATACGATCTTAGCATAGTACTCCACATTGGCTGCTGTGGGAACAGAGTTTATCAGCTCTGTCAGGTAGGCTGTTCCCCCAATGGCCTCCAAATCCCCCTTCCTGCTCAGTTCCTCAGTGACGGTTACCAGATCCGCTGGTTCATTCCTCACGAAGAGATCGACAATTGCCGAATAGATCTTCTTATGGGCCTCCTTGTAGAAGGGCTCCTCATTCCCTAGGACCTCGATGGCCTTTCCAATGGCCTCCTTCTCAACGAGCATGGAGCCCAAAACGCTCTTCTCGGCCTCAATATTCTGAGGAGGAATCCTCTCGACCATTTCCTCTTTTCTCATTACCTCAGCGCACATCTCTCACCTCCTCTCAAAGGGCTTATCTACTGATTCGCGTCTTTGCGATGATTTGCGTCTTCGCGAATTATTCCCTAACTACCCAGACCTTTATCCTTGTCTCTACCTCAGGTTGGAGTCTAATCAGGGCATGGTAGATCCCTAGGGTCTTTATATTCTCTACTAAGGATATGTTTCTCTTATCAATATCTATTCCCTGGCTGTCTAGAGCCTTCTTAATATCTAAGGGGGTGACCGAGCCAAATATTCGATCATCCTCCCCAGCCTTCACTTTCACAGTACAGGAGATATTCTCTAATTCTTTGGCTAAAGCGACCGCCTTCTCCTTCTCGCGCTCCTTTTGCTTCTCTCTCATCCTTTTCTCATGCTCCCAGACCTTGAGGTTCTTGGGGTTTGCCTCTAGAGCCAGGCCCTTAGGGAGAAGAAAATTCCGGGCATAGCCATCCTTTACCTCTAACACATCCCCAATATTTCCCAAATTCTCTATCCTCTCCTTTAGGATAACCTTCACTTCTCGCTCCTCAGGCAGAATACGAAGTTATCAACGGGGCAAGCAAAACGCACCACTCAACGTTAACCGGCTGGGCATCTCTCTAATCTATAGTGAACGATGGGGGGAAGGAAGAGGGGCGGTGGTTCAAGAGGGTAAAGGAAGGGGAGTATGATGACTTTATAGAACTATTCACCCTTAAAAGGTAATAGAGCAACACTCCTTGCCCTCTTAATGGCACGCGCAAGTTCCCTCTGATGCCTGGCACAGTTTCCGGTAAACCTCCTAGGTTTTATCTTTCCCCGATCACTAATGTAATTCCTTAAGGTAGCAACATCCTTATAATCGATTATGAGATCTTCTCTGACGCAGAAGCGACAGGGCCTCTCTCTCCTAAAAAAACGGGGGCGCGGCATTCTCCTCGGACCAGGACGATCTCTTTCCTGGTAAACCATTCTCTCTCCTTAGAAGGGGATCTCTTCCTCTCCCTCCTCCTTAGGTAACTCTTCTTCCACCGCCCCTTCCTCAACTGCCTCCGCCCGAGGAGCAGCTAAGAAGTGAACCCTCAGGGCCCTTATCTCAACAACGCTTCTCTTCTGCCCCTCTGGGGTCTGCCAGGAACGCTGCAAGAGCCTTCCTTCCACTAAGACCGGACTCCCCTTTCTTAAGTATTCACTGCAGATCTCAGCCTGCCTCCCCCAGGTGACGATGCGCAGGAAGTTGGTCTCCTCCTTTTGCTCCCCAGAAGGGGTGATATATCTCCTATTATTGGCGATGGAGAAGTTGGTTACCGCCTGGCCACTAGGGGTATACCTCAGCTCTGGGTCATGGGTTAGATTCCCGGATATGAATACCTGGTTCACATTTATTCTTGCCATCTCTGTCTCCTTTCGTAATATTCTCTCTTCTTGCGTATCCGCGGTCTATATCTCTCAGGTTTCACCTTCTTTGGTTTTGGTTTTCGTTCACTCTTTTTCCTCACGCTCAGGTATCTGATGATCTCCTCAATGGTTCTATAGTTTCTCTCCAGGCCTTCCATAACCGGGGGATCGGCCTCTAAGTTAAGAAAGCAGTAGTATCCCTCCTCGCATCCTTTCGCGGGATAGGCCAGTCTTCTTAATCCCCATTCGTCAAGGCTCAGGAGATTCCCGCCGCCTGAGAGAATGATCGTCTTTATCTTTTCGATTACCTCCTTCCTTTTTTCTTCCCCAACCTCGGGATTTATAACGAATATCGATTCATACCTATTCACCCCGTTAGACCTCCTTCCTCCCCATTAAATCTTTCTCTGAATAGTGTTTTAGACTCTTTATCCTTTTTGAGTAAAGGCTAATAGCCCAGATACAAGAAACAATAACCAAATCCCGAAAAATCTCCGAATCCGATCGCCTCTGGCGGACAATTTTGGGACAAATTCCAATATCCAAATTTCAATATCTAAACGGTTTGGTTATTGACCATTACTATTTCGTGCTTCGGATTTTTAAAATTCTGATCCTCTCGGACT
>DLMW01000016.1 GCA_002478245.1 bacterium UBP18_UBA7526 | reverse complement strand
AAGGCCGGCCTTTTTTTCTCAATACTTGTTACTTCTTTTCCGCAATAGCGGGGCCCCGCCTTTGGCGGTGGCTCCTTTTCTTTCTCCTTCTTCTCCTCAGTCTCCATCCTCTTCTCTTCTATTCGAGCCAGGGCGGTTAATCCCGCTAGGGCACCGATATTCATGGTCTCTGCTGCGGTAGAGGGAACAATTAAGATGGTGGCCTTTTCCTTCAACCCCTCATAGAGCATATTCATGGCCCGCAGATGCAGAGCAGTGGGATTCTGAGCATAGGTCTTGGCCGCCTCTTCGAACTTACTGGCGATCAGTCTCTCCGATTCCCCCAAGAGAACCCGGGCCTGCTTCTCCCTCTCTGCCTGGGCCTGCGCGGACATGGCCTTCTGCAGTGCCTGAGGGATTAATACCTCCCGGATCTCCACAGACTGAACGGAGATTCCCCAGGGATCGCTGCGATCATCGATCCTCTTCCTAAGGTCCACATCCAGCTTCTCCCTTCCCACGAGCATATCAGAGAGTGAGGTCTTCCCTATGGTATCCCGCAAAGCGGTCTGGGAGGCCAGGCTGATGGCTGCCCGATAGTTTTCTACCTCCAGAGCGGCCTTCTCAGGATCGAAGACCTTCCAGAAGACAATGGCATCCACATCCACCGGAACGTTATCCTTAGTCAGAGTCTGCTCTGCCCTGATATCCGTAGCCCAGACCCGGATATCTATCCAGTAGGGGGTAGACTCTAAGATGGGAATGACCCAGAATAATCCTGGGCCTTTCATGCGATGATATTTCCCTAGCCTCAAGACGATCACCCTCTCCCACTGGGAGGCGATCTTTAAGGCCGCTCCCACGAAGAAAGCAAGCAGGAAGAAGGGGATTCCCCAGATAAAGTTCTGGAAATAGGAACCTAGAGCCACTCCAATCCCAGCAATAATGATGAAGAGTATGGTGGCTACTGGGTTTATCCTTCCCCCTTCCCTTGGTGCCGCACGCAATAAATCCTCCATCCTCACCATCTCTTTCTTTCCTTGGTATTGCATAACCTACCCCCTTTTGGACACGAATTTTGTAATCTATGATTGTTTCATGCGCTACTTCTATCATATACTCATCTGAAGCCTTTGTCAAGGAAAACTTGACAATCTCACAGAAATTGGCTAAACTGTAATTGTGGGGGTGTAGTTCAGTTGGGAGAACGTCTGAATGGCATTCAGAAGGTCAGGGGTTCGAGTCCCCTCACCTCCACCATTTTTACGAATGAATAGTTAACCAAAATTAAAAAGGGGGTTAACGATAAAGAATGGCGCGGGATGCTAGAGCTCCCAGTCTACCCATAGGAACTAAAAGCTTTAGGCAAGAAAAAATGAAGAGAAAAAGGCTGCTGCTCTGTTTTTTATTCTTTTTAATAGGGATAGTTCCGCTTATAAAATTTAGCTCACCAAGTTGGTCAATTTCAAAGAGAGAAAACATTCTTAGAATTTATCTTGTTGGTGATATTATGCTTGATCGCGGTGTAGAATCCAGGATAAAAAAAGATGGAAAAGGGGATTGGCGCTGGCCCTTCTTAAATATTGCCCATGATCTGCAAAAGCCGATATTTTATTTGGAAATTTGGAGTGCCCAATTTCAGATAAAGGAGAAAAAGTAGGAAGCATTTATTCATTTCGGGCTGACCCTCGAGCAATAGAGGGATTAACTTATGCTGGTTTTGATGTTTTGTCTTTGGCTAACAATCATATGCTTGACTACCAAAGAGTAGCCCTAGAGGATACCATGAAGATTTTGAAGGAAAACGGGATAGATTATATTGGTGCTGGATTTAACAGTAGAGAAGCTTTTTCGCTTAAAATTAAAGAAATAGAGGATGCTAAAATTGGTTCTTTGGCTTATACTAATTTAGGCTTCGGAAGAAAACTCGGGAATCGCTTGGATAAGTGAAAAAGATATTGGAAAGGCAAAGCAAAAAGTGAATGTTTTAATTATCTCTCTTCATGCTGGGGAAGAATATAGTCCCGAGCCAACCCCTTTTCAAATTTCTTTTGCTCACTCGGCTATTGATGCTGGAGCAGATTTAGTTGTTGGCCACCATCCTCATATGCTCCAAAAGATAGAAAAGTATAGGGCAGGTTGGATTGCCCAAAAAATAAAGATTTCTAAATTGTTTCAACCTTATCTTTCTTCAGATGAAATTTGTTCTTTACTTATTGAATGATAAGGTGCTTTGGGTTTTGACTCACGCTCCCCAAGCAGGTCATTTTTAGGCATAGCTTGAGGTATCGGAATTTCAATAATTCTGATACCGATGATTAGGGGTATTAGGGGTGACAGTGAGGCAAAGCATGCCTTTGCCTTTCCCCTAGGGAAGTAACCCCGAAGGGGATATCTTGAAAGAATATGTTTTATGCCGATGAATAAAGGGTAAAAAAATAGTAAAGGTTATATGGATGCTATCAAGGTTTTTGCGGAAACGCTTCAAAAACATTATAACCTTATAAAAGTTTGAAGCGTTTCCTATCTCTAACAGATGAGACTGCGGGCGCATCACCTACTCTGTATCCTTGGCTTTCGGGGATTGGGGTATGATGAGAAATTTATTAAAGGGATGGAAATGGTCATTCAGAAGATAAAGAAGAATCCCGATTTAAAGATTAGGTTGACAGAAGGCTGTGATGATATCTGTTCTGCCTGCCCCTTTAATATAGAAGGGTTCTGTGGGAACGAGGCAGTGGGCGGTGAGGAAGCGGTGAGAAGGAAGGACCGCGAAGTAGGGGAGAGGCTGGAACTTGGGGCAAGGAAGGAGTATGGCATAAGAAGGATTCTAAACTTGATCAAGAAAAAGATTAAACCCGGTGATTTATCGGATATCTGTGGAGATTGCCCCTGGCTGGAAATGGGATATTGTGAGGAAGGCTTGAGGAGGATTGATAAATTTTTGCAGGAGGATAAATGAACCTGCACCTTTATTTAATTCGCTAATTCTGCAATTTAAAGATGGAGGGATGGGGCCGTGAATACGATTTATTGTGAATGATCCGGAGGTGCAGGGTGAGGAAAGATTTAATACTTTTAGGCCTAATTGGTTCATTAGTCTTTGGCTTTTCTAGGCCAGGAGAGGCGCGCTACACAAAGTATGGTGCGGGAGTGATCGTGGATGATGCGGGGACAGAGCCCAAAGGAACCTTTGAGCTCACCATTCCCAAGGTAGTCTATAGCGGCTCGCCCGGTTATTATACCACCTCCATCTGGCTTGCTCTAACCTATGGGATAACGGATCATTTAGAAGTGGTCATCGCTCCTGAGGTGCATGATGCCATATGGGGAAGGGATAATAATGGCAGTGACCACGACTTCGGGGATGTCGTCTGCGGGCTCAAGTATCAATTCTTAGAGGAGAAGGATAATCTACCATCCTTTGCAGCAAGTTATTCTCTGAAGATCCCTACCAATACGGATAGTAAGGGTCTCTCCACAGGGGAGATTGATCATGGGGTCTATCTCCTGGTAAGCAAAGGCTTAGTGGGGGGACAGCTCAACCTCAATCTGGGCTATAAGTATGTCGGTGAACCAGAGGATAAGATATATTCTAATGAGATAAGTTATGGGGCGGCCTATGTCTATCCTGTAAAGAAGGTCTCCTTGGTTCTGGAATTAGTGGGGAAGACAAACTATAAGGAGCCTCATCTCACAGTGAAGGAGAATACTCTGGATCTCTATGG
>DLMW01000066.1:374-3136 GCA_002478245.1 bacterium UBP18_UBA7526 | reverse complement strand
ACCCCGAAGGGGTTATCTTGAGGAGAAGAAAGACTCATCAGGTTTCTATTGGTAAAGTAAAGGTTGGCGGTGGAGCACCAGTCTCTGTCCAGTCCATGACCAAGACCGATACTAAAGATGTAGAGGCAACAGTCAGACAGATAAAAGAGTTGGAGAAGGAAGGCTGTGAGATCATAAGGGTTGCCATTCCAGATAGGGAGGCAGCTAGCGCAATCCCCAAGATAAAGAAGGGAATTAAAATTCCTCTTATTGCTGATATCCACTTTGACTATAGGTTAGCCCTGGAGGCCATGGAGAATGGAGCAGATGGGGTAAGAATAAACCCCGGGAATATTAGAGAGAAAGAGAAGATCATCCAGATTGTAAGAAAGGCAAAAGAGAGGAGAATCCCCATAAGGATTGGAGTAAACTCTGGCTCTCTTGATAGAAGAAGATATAGAGGCCCTTTGGCCCAAGCCATGGTAAGAAGTGCCTTAGATTGTGTAAAGATATTCGAAAAGGAAAAGTTCTCTGAGATTATTATCTCTCTAAAAGCAAGCGATCTCTTAACCACCATAGAGGCCTATCGCTCGCTGGCTAAGAGATGTGCCTATCCCTTTCATTTGGGAATAACCGCCACTGGCCTTCCCCCCTCGGGAATAATTAAGTCCACTCTGGGAATCGGAAGTCTACTACTTGAAGGAATTGGGGATACCATTCGTGTTTCTTTAACCGCTCCACCCCAGGAAGAGGTGAGGGTGGGTTATGAGATATTGCGGGCCCTGGGACTGCGAAAGGGGATAGAGATCATTGCCTGTCCCACCTGCGGTCGCTGTGAGATAGACCTCATAAAGGTAGCAAAGGAAGTGAAGCAGAAGGTTTACGGTGAACGGTTAACGGTTAACGGTAAACGGCTACTAAAAGTAGCCATCATGGGCTGCGTGGTGAATGGCCCAGGAGAGGCAAGGGAGGCGGATATCGGCATTGCCGGAGGGAAGAAGCAAGGGGTGATCTTCAGAAAAGGAAAGGTAATAAAGAAGGTAAGAGAGAAGGATTTAGTTAAGGCACTCTTGAGAGAAATAAAGAACGTTTTGTCAGTTTAGTCGGTTAAGAGGTGAGGAGATGAGGATTAAGAGATTTGAAGACCTACAGTGTTGACGGGAAGCAAGGATTTTAACAAAGATGGTTTATGATCTAGTCAAGCAGAAACTATTTTCCCAAGATCATCGACTTCGGGACCAAATTACTGGAGCAGCCATTTCAACAATGAATAATATCGCAGAAGGATTTACCAGTTGGGAAGGTATATCAGCAGGCAGAGAAAACAAGAAAGTTGATGGACGGCCTCACCCGTTATCTACGGGCTAAACGGGCCTAACTGACTCAACCGATTATGGGAGATTTATCATGAGAATGTCTAAAGGATTATTCCCCACCTTGAAGGAGGCACCGAAAGAGGCAGAGATCGTAAGCCATAAGCTCATGATCCGGGCCGGGCTCTTAAGAAAACTGGCCTCTGGCATCTATACCTATCTCCCCTTAGGCTATAGGGTAATAAGGAAGATAGAGAACATTATCAGAGAGGAGATGAATAAGGCCGGAGCCCAGGAGGTCCTCCTTCCCACATTAAGCCCCCAAGAATTATGGCAGGAGAGCGGGAGATGGGAGGTCTATGGCCCGGAGCTGATGAGGATAAAGGATAGGCATAATAGGTTATTTGGCCTGGGACCAACCCATGAGGAGGTAATCACTGATCTGGTAAGAGGGGAGGTAAAATCCTATAAACAGCTTCCCCTTACTCTATATCAGATCCAGACCAAGTTCCGGGATGAGATAAGGCCTCGCTTTGGGATGATGCGGGCCCGGGAGTTCCATATGAAGGATGCCTACTCCTTTGATAAGGATGAGAAGACCATGGAGAAGAATTATGAGAAGATGTACCAGACCTATCAGAATATCTTTGCCAGATGTGGACTAAAGTGTAAGGTAGTGGAGGCAGATACCGGTCCCATTGGGGGAGACATCTCCCATGAGTTCATGGTCTTAGCCAAGACAGGGGAGGATAGGATAGTCTACTGCAAGAAGTGTGGCTACGCCGCGAATGTGAATCGGGCGGAATACATAAAATCAAGGATCAAGGATCAAGGTTCAAGGATCAAGGAAGCGGAACTAAAGAGAGTAAAAACACCGGGGATGAAGACTGTGGAAGAGGTAACCAGCTTTCTAAAATGTAAGCCAGAGAATTTGGTGAAGACCTTGATCTATAAAGTAAATGGAGAGCCGATGGCCATTCTCATTAGAGGGGATCATGAGGTAAATGAGAGGAGGTTAGAGAAATTACTGAAAGCAAAGGAGATCTCCTTGGCAGACGAGAAGACCATTGAAGAAGTGACTGGTGGAACCTTAGGATTCAGTGGTCCGGTGGGATTGAAGATCAAGATCATTGCTGACTCTGATGTGGCAGATATGAAGAATATGATTAGTGGGGCCAATGAGAAGGATTATCATTTAATCAACATAAATATCGATCGAGACTTCAAAGCAGACAGGATCCTGGATATAAGGGGTGTCATCCCGGGAGATTTGTGCCCGAAATGTAAGACCAAACTTACTTTTTCTCGGGGGATTGAGGTGGGCCATGTCTTCAAACTGGGAACCAAGTATTCTAAAAACTTGAAGGCTACTTTCATAGATGAGAAAGGAAGAGAGAAGCCCATGATTATGGGCTGCTACGGCATCGGCGTCGGGCGCACGGTGGCGGCGGCCATCGAGCAGAACCACGA
>DLMW01000066.1:0-273 GCA_002478245.1 bacterium UBP18_UBA7526 | reverse complement strand
AGGATAATGGCTGCTTCCATAGAACAGAATCATGATGGGCATGGGATCATCTGGCCATCCCCCATTGCTCCTTATCAAGTCTTAATTTTAATTGTGAATAACCAGGATAAGAAACAGACCAAGTTGGCAGAAGAGATCTATAGTTCTTTAGAGAAGGAGGGGATAGAGGTTCTCTTAGATGATCGGGACCTGAGGGCCGGAGCAAAGTTCAAGGATGCTGATTTAATGGGCATCCCTTTAAGAATCACCATCGGCAACAGGGCAATAAAAGAG
>DLMW01000027.1:6073-10209 GCA_002478245.1 bacterium UBP18_UBA7526 | reverse complement strand
ATTCTGATATTCTATAAAAACGAGTTGGGTAACCCTTCAACGATTTCTCTACCATCTCATAACACAGGAGGCCCAGGTGAAGCCACCACCAAAGGCAACTAAGATAACCAGGTCTCCTCTCTTTATTCTACCCTTCTTCACCGCCTCATCCAGGGCAAGGGGGATGGAGGCGGCAGAGGTATTCCCATACCTATCGAGATTGACGAAGACCTTCCTTAGGGGCAATTTCAGTCTCTTGGCTACGGCATTGATGATCCTTAAGTTTGCCTGGTGGGCAATGAGAAGGGAGATTTCCTCAGCCTTTATTCCTGCCTTCCTTATCCCTTCCAGAGCCGCTTCCTGCATGGACTGCACCGCGATCTTGAAGACCTTATTCCCCTCCATCTTCATATAATGGAGTCTTTTCTCTATGGATTTATGGGTAGTGGGGATGCGGCTTCCACCAGCCGGTACCCGGAGGAGATCCCAGTTCCCTCCGTCTGCCCGCAAGTAGGTGGAGAGGATTCCCTGTCCCTCTTTAGCTGCTTTCAATACCGCTGCCCCTGCTCCATCACCGAAGAGAACGCAGGTCGCCCGATCCTTCCAGTCCGTGATCTTGGATAGGACCTCAGAGGCAATGACCAGGACGGTATCATACTCGCCAGAGGCGATGAACCCCCGAGCCACAGAGAGGCCATAGATGAAGCCAGAGCAGGCGGCCTCTAAGTCAAAGGCTGCTGCCCTTCTTGCTCCCAATCTATCCTGAATGAGGCAGGCCGTGGCAGGAAAGATGAAATCCGGAGTAAGGGTGGCAACAATGATTAAATCCAACTCCTCTGGCCTTACCCGGGCATTTTTCAAGGCTCTCTTGGCTGCTTCCAGGCCCATATCCGAGGCAGCTGTCTTATCATCTGCGATGTGGCGCTCGACTATCCCCGTTCTCTCTATAATCCACTGGTTAGTAGTATCGACCATCTTCTCCAAGTCTCGGTTAGTCAATACTTTTGGTGGAACATAGGAGCCTACACCGACAATCCTCGCCGATCTCATATCCTCTCTCCCTTAACGGCTTCTATGATATGAGCATTAACCTTATGGTCAATGAATTCGACCGCTACCCTTAAGGCATTCTTAATTGCTTGGGCTGGAGCTCCCCCATGGGTTATGATGCATACCCCGTTGATCCCCAATAGTGGCGCTCCCCCATACTCTGAGTAGTCTACCCTCTTCTTCAGCGCCCGATAGGCTCCCATTGATAATAGGGCACCGACCTTGCGCAATAGATTCTTTTTTATCTCTTTCTTAAGCATCCCCTGAACGGTCTCGGCCAGGCTCTCTGCGGTCTTTAAGGCTACATTACCGATAAAGCCATCGCAGACGATAACATCCACCGAGCCATTGAAGATATCCCTTCCCTCAACATTCCCGATGAAGTTCAGGGAGGTCCTCTCCAATAGGTCATAGGTAGCCTTGGTCAGCTCATTCCCCTTGAGCCTCTCCTTCCCCACGCTCAGAAGCCCGACCTTTGGTCTTTCTATTTTCAGGATCTCTTTAGCATAGGTATTACCCATGATGGCAAACTGAAGAAGATGCCCAGGCTTACAGTCCACGTTGGCGCCCACATCGGTCAGTATCGAGACCCCGTGGATGTGGGGCATCAAGGTAGCGATGGCAGGACGCTCTATCCCTTCTAATGTCCCTAAGACTACTTTGGTAGCTACCATGGCCGCCCCAGTATTCCCAGCAGAGACCAGGCCTAAAGCCTTCCTCTCCTTCACCAGCCGGGCCGCCACCATAATACTGGAGTCCCTCTTCTTGCGCAGAGCGATGGTAGGTAATTCGTCCATCTCCACTATCTGCGAGGCATGAACAACAGAAAGGGGAAGTCCTCTGACATGATATTTGGCTAATTCCCTCTTTATTCTCTCTTCATCCCCAACCAGGATTACTTCTAAATCCCTATACTCTTTTAAAGCCTGGATGGCTCCCTTGATCGTTACTTGAGGAGCGCGGTCTCCTCCCATGGCATCCAGGGCAATGGTAAAAGGTGCGGGGTTCACTTCTTCTCCCTCTTCTTAGGAGGGATAATCTCCCTTCCTTCATAGTAGCCACACTCCGGACATACCCTATGGGGAAGTTTTGGGGCCCCGCACTGGGGACAGCGGGATAGGTTAGGGCTCTCTAATTTCCAGTGTGCTCTCCTCTTATCCCTTCTCGACTTGGAATGTCTTCTCTTGGGCAGCTGTAAGATGATGACCATGCCTTTTTTAAGGAGAGTCACTTCACTAATGGGAGTCTTCTCTTTAAGGCTAAAGATGGCTATTCCCACCAGCAGCAAGAGACTACCCGCTATAATTACTCTAAAGATTCTTCCCTTCTCCACATTCACTCCTTTAATCTCTTTCTATCGTGCCTGAAGAGAGGTAATGGCTACACCAGATTGACGATATCCTCAACGCTTGCGCCCCGCGAGATTCAGATCGGGAAAGACCAAGACATTTGCCCTTCCTGCAAGGGGAGAGTTGGGAGCTTTCTGGGATGCCACCTCTGGGATCAAAGCAGCATGCCTGGCGCTTCCCTATTCGGATTAGGGAGGATGGCGCAGTCAGCATGGCCCCATAGAAGAGAGGCTCCTTCATAAGAGTAGGATCGATGATCTCTGCGATCTCCTCCTTTAGAATCTGGGCCGTAGCTTTAATGGTTCTCTCTACTTCTTGGCCAGCTTCTCCTTAAGCCTCTCCTCCACCACCTTAGGAACCAACTCGCATAACGAGCCAGCGAAACTCACCACTTCCTTAATCATGCTTGAGGAGAGATAGGAATACTTGGCAGAGGGCATCATGAATACCGTCTCGATCTCCATATTCAACTTCCTATTCATCAATGCCATCTGAAACTCATACTCAAAGTCGGAGATTGCCCTCAAGCCCCGGATGATGGTCTTTGCCCCAATCTTCTGGGCATAATTGACCAATAACCCATGGAAACTATCGATCCTTACATTCTCTAAGTCCTTAGTCACTTCTTCAAGCATCTTCTTTCTCTCCTCTACACTGAAGAGGGGTTTCTTCTCTGGATTCTCCACCACCGCCACCACCAGTTCATCCACAATCCCTAAGGCACGCTTTATCAGATCGATATGACCATTAGTCACGGGATCGAAACTTCCCGGATAGACAGCGATCTTCTTCACCCCCTTAGACCTCCTTTATCTTCATTTTACATTGAACATTTTGCATTTTAATCTTCCCCCCTTCCCATCGCTCATTTTCCTACTTTCTGATAGAAAGTAAGGACGGTATCACCGTACCTTTCTTGTCTAATCTGGATGAGGGAATTGATTTCTCTTTCTAGATCAAGGGATTTGTAGTGTTCAGCAATAACTAAAGTAGTAGTTTTCAATATATCACTTTTTGCCAGTGCTTGCAAGGTATTTTTTGCTAATCTACTTTGGTAAGGTGGATCGAGAAATATGATATCAAATTTCTTCTTTTCCTTACTTAAACTACTAATTGCCCTCAGGACATTATTCCGTGGTATCTTAAGACCTTCTTCAGAGGGCAAAAAGCCTAAATTGGCATGAATCAATCTTAGAGCAGAAGGATGATTGTCAATAAAGACAACCTCTTTCGCTCCCCGGCTCAAGGCTTCAATCCCGATCTGGCCGCTTCCCGCATATAAATCAAGAAAACTTGAGCCCACTATCCTATTGCCCAAGACATTAAACAAGGCCTCCTTCACCCGCATGGGGGTAGGCCTCATCTTCACACTCTTTAGGGTCTTTAATCTTCTTCCCCTAAACTCTCCCCCAATTATTCTCATCTCTTCCTCTTATATTTTACATTAAGCATTTTGCAATCTGCATTTTTCATTCCTATTCCCCCAGTAGTCGTTGAATATCTGGTGGCAGGCACTATCTATCTTCCTTCTACCGAAAGGGTTATGGATCTCGTTTAAGAGATAGATTATTCTGTAGTTGGATACCTCCCCTCCTAGATAGTGGGAGGCCACCTCATCGAAGACCACCCCATCTAGAGGAGGAAAGGGGCACTTTCCTCCCAGACAGAGTTCCCTCTGGCGAGAGATCTCATCCCAGAGAAGAGGATTAACCTCAAAGTCCAGTTCCCCTTTCAGCCCCTCTCTTGCCGTACTCATCC
>DLMW01000027.1:0-5891 GCA_002478245.1 bacterium UBP18_UBA7526 | reverse complement strand
TCCCAGGCAGGGGGCAAAACGAAAATCCCTTCCCAAAGCATCTTTTAGGAAGGGGAAGTCCTTTTCATTCGCGTCCTCGTATCCCCGCTCGTGCCATTCGCGTTTAGCTGATCTCCAGACCTCCTTTGAATTTTGAGAGAAGGTTCCTCCTTATTTGCCTATGCTCTGGTTTCTCTAATCTAGGATCTCTCTTTACAAACTCAAAGGCCTCCTGGCGGGCGGTCCCCAGAAGCCTCTGGTCTTTTAAGAGGTGGGCGATCTTTAACTCCGGCATCCCATGCTGCCTGGTGCCGAAGAACTCACCCGGCCCTCTTAACTCCAAGTCCTCCTCTGCGATCTGGAAGCCGTCCCCAGTCTCGGTCATGACCTTTATCCTTCTCTTCCCCTCAAACGTCCTGGGGATAGCAAACATTAGGCAGTAGGACTGATACTCCCCCCTTCCGATTCTTCCTCTTAATTGATGAAGTTGGGCTAAGCCAAACCTCTGGGCATCCTCAATGAGCATGAGGGAGGCATTGGGGATATCGATCCCCACCTCAATGACTGTGGTGGAGACCAGGATATCCATCTTCTTATTCTTAAAGTCGGTCATTATCCTTTCCTTCTCATCACCAGACATCTGGCCATGGATGAGACCGACTCTTAGGTTGGGGAAGACCTCCTCCTGAAGGTGCTTCTGCATCTGGGTGGCGGCCTTCAGTTCCTCCATCTTCTCTGACTCGGAGACTAAGGGATAGACGATATAGGCCTGGCGCCCTTTTTTAATCTCATTCTCAATGAAGAGGTAGATATTCTTTCTCTGGCTCTGGGGAACCCAGTAGGTGGCGATCCCCTTCCTCCCTGGAGGAAGTTCATCCAGGACAGAGACATTAAGATCTCCATAGACAGTTAATGCCAGGGTTCTCGGGATGGGGGTAGCGGTCATTACCAAGACATCGGGGTTCAGGCCCTTCTTTCTCAGAGTTGCCCTCTGCAATACCCCAAACTTATGCTGCTCATCGATGATGATTAGCCCTAATCTGGCGAACTCTATCGCCTCCTGAATTAAGGTATGGGTCCCGATAAGGATATCTACCTTACCTTCCTCTACCTTCTTACGAATCCTCTCCTTCTCCTTCTCAGTTGTACTCCCAATCAATAGTTCTATCCTTATCTTAAGGGGAATCAATAGTTCCTGCAGGGTTAGATAGTGCTGCTGGGCTAGGATCTCGGTGGGGGCCATGATCGCTCCCTGATAGCCATCCTCAATGGCCTTCAATAGGGCATAGACAGCGACTACGGTCTTTCCACTCCCCACATCCCCCTGAAGGAGCCGATTCATGGGGCGATCCTTTTGCATATCGGATATTATTTCACTAATAACCCTTCTCTGGGCAGAGGTGAGTTCAAAGGGAAGGAGTCTGGAGAATCTTTCCATGAGCTCTCCCGGCTTCCTATATCTTATCCCCTTTCCCACTTCTTCCAACTTCTTCTTTCTCAGGGCAATCCCCAATTGCAAGAGAAAGAACTCATCGAAGACCAGCCTCCTTCGGGCATCCTGATAACTGACTTTACTCCTAGGGAAGTGGATATTATTCATCGCCTGAGAGATCCTGATGAGTCTATTCCTCCTTCTGATGTCAAGGGGCAGGGGCTCGGGCAGGGAAGGGGCATACTCATCGAGGACTCTCTTAATAATGGTCCTTAAGTACTTCTGGTTTATTCCCTCTGTCAAATTATAGACCGGAACAATCCTTAAGGTATTCAATATTTCCTTCCCTTCTTCGATTATCTCATAGGCGAAGTTCTTGATCTCTGTCTTCTTATACCTCTTTTCAATCGTTCCGCTTATGGCTATCTTCGTCCCTTCCTTTAAATATTCTATTAGATAAGGCTGGTTGTACCAGTCGGCATAGGCAATCCCTGTTCCATCCTCAATGGCCACTTTAATGATCTCTAAACCTTTGCGAGGCCTAATGACGCCTCTTGCCTTAATTATCCCCTTTATGGTGGCATACTCCCCATCTAGGAGGCTTACAATGGGCTTGGGATGGCTGCGATCGGAATGGGTCCGGGGGAAGTAATATAAGAGGTCCTCAATGGTCTCGATCCCCAATCTATTGAGGAGGCGTACCCTCTTGGGTCCTACTCCCTTTACATATTGAACAGAATCGGATAGTTTGGTCATAGTCTCCTCACTTAGAATCCAGAATGAATAGATTCCAAAGAAAAACCAGCCCATCAGGAGGTCAGAGAAGACTATCAAAACCTGATGCTCTGCCCACTGATCTGCTTTTCCTTTTGTAATTTGTATACTGTAAACTTTGAAATTCTACTTGCAAAATCTCTCTTCCTATGCTATAGTGTTATCCGGAAAAATTATTCTATCGGTTATCTGCGGCAATCTGCGTTTATGAGGTGAAGAATGAGAGCCTGTGAGATATGTGGAAAAGGAGTAAGGTCGGGACATAAAATAAGCCATGCCCATAAGTTATCCAAGAGGAAGTGGCATCCCAATATCCAGAGGGTAAAGGTGATCATGGGTGGTACGGTTAAGAGAATCTATGTCTGTACCAAATGTCTCAAGAGGGGAAAAGTTAAGAAAGCAATTTAGGCTTCTTCTTTATCTCCCTGCCCTCTTGCCCCAGGCAACGACAATGGGGCTGGCCACAAAGATACTGGAATAGGTTCCTACGATAATGCCTACTAATAAAGCAAAGGCGAAGTCATGGATTACCTCTCCTCCCAGGAAGAATAAAGATAGAACAACTATCAGCGTAGTTAGCGAAGTTAAAAGCGTCCGGGAGAGTGTCTCATTGATGCTAATATTGACCATGATGGGGAAGGGCTCCTTCCTCAATATCTTTCTGTTCCTGCGTATCCTGTCAAAAACAACGATAGTATCATTCAGTGAATAGCCCACGATGGTCAATAGGGCAGCGATGACCGGAAGGGAGAACTCCCTTCCTGTTAGAGAGAAAGCACCGATGGTAATTAAGACGTCATGGGATAAAGCGCTTATGGCAGCGATAGCGAATCTGAATTCAAACCTCCAGGCAATATAGACAAGTATCCCGATTAAAGCCCAGAATAAAGCAAGAAGGGCTGCCCTCTGTAGGTCCTTACCCACCTCTGGACCCACCGTTTCCCGTCGCTGGACCTCCTCTAATCTAAAGGCTTGGGAGAATTTACTTATAATGGAGCCAGTAGCATCTCTATCGCTTCTGATGATCATCCCTTTACCACTATCGAACTGCTGAAGGGTGCTTGCTCCCAGGCCGATCTCGCTCAAGGCCTTCCTTCCTTCATCCGCGCTAATGGGAGAGTCAAATTTGAGTTGGACTAGACTCCCTCCCCTGAAGTCAATGCCGAAGTTCTTCTCTCTGCGGAGACCAAGGGCAAAAAGACCGATAACGATTAAAATAGTGGATAGGGCAAAGGTGATCCTGCGCCTATTTATAAAGTCTATTCTGGTGGGACCGATAAGGCTCGCCAGGGAGAGCCTCTTAAATCCTCTTCTCGTGGCTAGGAATTCGAAGATGGCCCGGGAGACGACGAGGGCCGAGAACATACTGGCCAATATCCCGAGGGATAGGGTAATGGCGAAGCCTTTTACCGGACCGGTACCGAACTGGAAGAGGACCAGGGCAGCGATCAATGTGGTGACGTTGGCATCCATAATGGTCGGGAAGGCCTGGGTATACCCTCCCTCCACAGAGGCCCTAATCGACTTTCCACTCTTTAGCTCTTCCTTCATTCTCTCAAAGATTAAGACATTGGCATCCACCGCCATACCAATGGTCAATATGATACCAGCAATCCCCGGAAGAGTAAGGGTAGCCCTAAAGCCAGCTAAGGCTGCCATAAGGAGAATCAGGGTTAAGAGAAGAGCAAGGTTAGCGATTAGGCCTCCTAAGCGATAATAGAGGAGCATGAAGAGGGCAACGAGGATCAATCCCAGAATGGCTGCCCTTACCCCTTTATTTATAGAGTCCCGACCTAAGGAAGGGCCGACGCTTCGCTCCTCAATCTTCTCGCAAGAACTGGGCAGGGCACCACACCTTAAGACTACCGCCAAGTCCTTCGCCTCATTCATGGTGAAGCGACCGGTAATGCGTGCCTTCCCACCCGTTATCTTCTCCCTGATTACTGGCGCAGAATAGACTACATCATCGAGAATAATGGCTAAACGTTCTCCCACATGTTTCCCCGTTAACTCGCTGAATATCCCGGCCCCTTTTTTGGTAAACTCTAAAGAGACCTGGGGTTGCGCCTCATAGATCTCGGGAGAGGCGGTGGATAACTCCCTTCCTGTCAAGGATGGTTCTTTCTCTATTAAGAAGACCTCCTCTTCCTTGCTCTCCGGGATGTAGTATCCCAAGGGTATCTCGTGAGAGAGTTTCTCTAGAAGCCTCTCTTTACTATCTGCCCAATCCTTGACCAATTTGAATTCTAAGAGGGCGGTCCTTCCAATGAGTTCCTTGGCTCTCTCTGGATCCCTTATCCCAGGGAGTTGAACGATGATCCTATTCTTCCCTTGCCTCTGGATTACCGGTTCTGCCACCCCGAACTGATCAACCCTATTTCTGATTATGGTCAAGGCCTGCTCTACTGCGAGATTGGCCTCTTTCTCCGCCATATCTTTAGTATCTACTTCTAAGACGAGGTGCATCCCTCCCTGAAGGTCTAGGCCCAGATGGATGGCTTTATCCCTTAACTCCCTCTCTAATTCTCTCTTTTCGGGGGATAATCTATAATACCTGATGCTGGGATAGAGATACCAGAGGCTTAAGGCCACCACCAGGATAATGGTCAATAACTTAATAAGTCGCTTGCGCCCCATAATCTACCTCTTTTGCTTCCCACCTAACTTTTTAGAGGAGTTTCACCCCATTGATAACCAACTTGAAGTTGCACCCCAGGACCTTGGCGGCCCTTCTGCAGATCATCATCCGGGATAAGAAGATCTCAAAGTATTCCATAACCTGAGAGATCTTAGTATCGATGGTCAGTTCCAGGGTAATGGTCTTCTTCTTCTCATCCACCCTGACAAAGGAGTACTCTGCGGCATAGTTCACCCGATCATGGGTATCAAAGGTGGCGATATTGGGATTCCTCACTCGTGACCTATGGACATCCGACTTGTCGGCAATGACCAAGGCTGCTGCCTGGGGAGAAGGAGGTTCTCCGATCTCCTCCTCATGATTCCCCACCGCTCCCATGATGAGGGCAATATCCTTCTCCTCCATGCCCATCTCTCCCAGGATGCGGGAGGCGAGGAGGGCCGTTGCCTGACCATGGTTCGTCCTTCCTGCCACATTGCCGATATCGTGCAAATAACCAGCAATGGCCGCCAATTCTGCCTCATCCTTACTATACTCTAAACGGAGGAGGATGTTGCGCGCGATCTTTGCCGTAAGGTCAGCGTGGCGGTGGCCATGCTCTGTATATCCTATGGCCCCTAACTGCCTGTTTGCTCCCTCCAGATAAGCCTGCACCTTCTCATTCTTTACCACATTATTTAAGGTTATTTTTGCCATAGTCTCTTTCTCCAGCCGGGTAAGCCAATGACCGGTCACGGTTCACTTCTTTTTATAGGCGATGGCAGCCTTGGAGACCTGGATCTCGGTTTTCTCCGCAACTTTTAAGAAGACCACATCCTCCTTGATCCTGGTAATGGTTCCGTGGATCCCACCATTGGTCACCACCTCATCTCCACTCTCCAGATTCTGGAGCATCTCCCGATGCTTCTTCTGCTTTATCTGCTGGGGTCGGATGAGGAGGAGATAAAAGATGATGAAGATTAGGATTAGGGGGAGGAAAGGTCCTAGACCCCCTACCACCCCAGGAGTAGTCCCTTCTGGTCGCGCCATGGCATATACCTCTCTCATTCCATCTTCCCTATTTCAGTT
>DLMW01000014.1:3672-5962 GCA_002478245.1 bacterium UBP18_UBA7526 | reverse complement strand
AAAAAGAATCCTTTCTGAGAAAGTAGGAGAGTTTATATTCGGAGAAAGTGGGAAAGTGAGCAGGTGAGAAAGTGGGAAAAGGGGAGAGGCGATGATTGAAGGGGTAAAGATTAAGAGACTAAAAATAATAGAGGATGAAAGAGGGGCATTATTTGAGATTCTGCGCTCGGATGATGAGATATTTGAGAAGTTTGGTCAGGTCTATATCAGTAAGTGTAAGCCAGGATGGATTAAAGGATGGCATTACCATAAGAGACAGACAGATAACTTCTGCCTCATTAAAGGGAAAGGAAGGGTGGTTTTGTATGATAGGCGTAAGGATTCTTCCACCTTTGGCCAGGTTGAGGAATACAATATTGGAGAAGATAATCTGGTAGTCTTAAGCATCCCCCCTTTTGTAGTCCATGGCATAGAAAACTTAGGAGATGAGGATTGCTGGCTCTTAAATATTCCCACCCATCTCTATGATTATCAGAAGCCAGATGAGTACCGCCTTTCCTTAGACGATCCCTCCGTTCCCTATAAGAAGTGGAAGGGGAAAAAGGGGTGGTGATGAAGATTTTAATTACTGGTGGCGCGGGATTTATCGGTTCTAACTTTATCAGACACCTTCTAAATAAATATCCAGACTATGAAATCACAAACCTTGATAAGTTAACCTACGCCGGAAATCTCGAGAACTTAAGGGATATTGAAGATAATCCCCACTATAGGTTCATTAAAGGAGATATCTGTAATAAGAAGACTGTGGATAGCATAGTCCGGAATGGAGTTGATACGATCTTGAATTTTGCCGCAGAAAGCCATGTGGACCGCTCCATTCTGGGGCCAGAATCCTTTATCAGGACAGATATCTATGGAACCTATACTCTCTTAGAGGCCGCGAGGAAGCACAAGATTAAGAGATACATTCAGATTAGTACTGATGAGGTCTACGGAAGCATTGAGAAAGGCTCTTTTAAGGAGACCGATTCCCTAAATCCCTCCAGCCCCTATGCGGCGAGCAAGGCCAGCGCTGACCTCCTCTGTCTATCCTATTTTACCGCCTATAAACTCCCGGTGATTATTACCCGTTCCTCAAATAACTACGGACCTTACCAGTTCCCTGAGAAACTAATACCCCTGTTCATCACCAATGCCTTAGAGAATAAACCCCTTCCCCTATATGGAGATGGCCTAAATGTCAGGGACTGGTTATACGTCTTGGATAATTGTAGCGCAATCGACTTAATCCTTTATAAAGGCGAAATAGGAGAGATATACAATGTAGGGGCAGATAATGAGAGAACGAATATTGAGATAACCAAAGCAATTCTCAAAATACTAGGGAAGGATGAAGGCCTGATCAAGAGAGTGAAGGATAGACCAGGTCACGATCGAAGATACTCTCTGGATTCCAAAAAGATAAGGGAATTGGGCTGGAGACCAGAATATGATTTCGAAAAGGCTTTAAAAGAGACAGTCAATTGGTATCGAAATAATGAAACCTGGTGGCGAAGATTAAAGAAAAAGGCAGAAAAGTTCTATAAGAAGCAATACGGCCCCCGTTAGAAATTTAATTAAGAACTTTTTACCCAATTACATAATCTATTACTTTTTAGGCAATTTCAAGAAATTTCTAGACGGGTGGAGATTTAGGGTAGGATGCGTATTTTAATCACCGGTGCCTGTGGTATGTTGGGCAGGGATCTGGTAGAGGCGCTATCAAAAGAGCATGGGGTAACTGGGCTGGATATAAAGGGTTTCCGGTTCCCGGTTTATGGTTTACGGTTTATAGTTTGCGATATTACTGATAGAGAAGAGACAATTAAGGCGATCTGTGGTGCGAGGCCGGAGGTTGTGATTCATACTGCCGCCTACACCGATGTCGACGGCTGTGAGAAGAATCCAGACTTAGCTTATAGAGTAAATGGGACTGGTACCCAGAATGTGGCCTTAGCCTCTAAAGAGAGTAAAGCTGTTATGATTTATATCAGTACGGACTTTGTCTTTGATGGAGAGAAGAGAAGGCCTTATCTGGAAAGTGATAGGCCTAATCCTTTAAGCATCTACGGAAAGAGCAAATTAGAGGGAGAGAGACATACCTCTTTGCTTTTGGATAGATACTTCATCATTCGTACCTCCTGGCTATTTGGTAGACATGGAAGAAACTTTGTAGATACCATACTAAAACTTGCTGGGGAGAAAAAGGAATTAAAAGTGGTCAACGACCAGATCGGCTCTCCTACCTACACCAAAGACCTTGCTTATGCTATCCAAAGACTGGTCACCGATCACCGCGGGCACCCCG
>DLMW01000014.1:3209-3641 GCA_002478245.1 bacterium UBP18_UBA7526 | reverse complement strand
ACCTACACCAAGGACCTTGCCCAAGCAATAAGTAAATTAATTCCCAATTCCCAATTACTAATTACTAATTATGGCATCTACCACATTTCCAATAGCGGTTCCTGCTCCTGGTATGAGTTTGCTAGGGAGATTATTCACGCATCCCACATCCCACATCCCCCATCACTAAAACCCATTTCTTCTGAGGAATTGAATCGTCCCGCAAAAAGACCAAAATTTTCTGTCTTAGATAACGTTCGCTACATTAAAACTGTGGGTAAATCATTAAGGCCTTGGCAAGAAGCTCTAAAAGAATATATTGGAAAAATTGAGGCAGCATAAAATTAGTCCTATTGGAGGAAGTGAGATGAAGAATCTTAAATTCCTCAGTTCTAAAGAGGAAAGGGCAGTAAAGGAATTTTGTAAAGACCTGAGGCGGAAATACAAAGGGAG
>DLMW01000014.1:2675-3041 GCA_002478245.1 bacterium UBP18_UBA7526 | reverse complement strand
CAAATACAAAGGGAGAGTGTGGTTTATCAGGATATTTGGCTCCAAAGTTCACGGCAAAAGTGATAAATTCTCAGATATTGATATATTCATCTTGGTCGATAAAAAGGATAAAAGAATAGGGGAGTATATTTCTCGGGCTACCTGGGAGAAAAGCCTAAAGTAGGCCAGTCATCCAAATCACCCCTTTTATCAAGAATGTTTTAGAAGAGGGGGTTATGATATGAAAGGGGAACTGGTGGATTTAGCAAAGCATAGATTAAAGAGAAGTAAGGAGGCTAAGAGAGACGCCCTTCTTCTCCTTAAGAAAGGATTAATTCCCAAAGAGTTAAGCAGAATATTTCATATGGCTTTTGAAAAGAGAATAGC
>DLMW01000014.1:1419-2590 GCA_002478245.1 bacterium UBP18_UBA7526 | reverse complement strand
CTTCATATGGCTTTTAAAAAGAGAATAGCTGGGGATTACAAGGATTTTCCCCGAATTTTCTAAAGAGGAGACTAAAGAAATCCTTTCCAATGTAGGACATTTTTGGAGGGATTGAGAAGGTTTTAAAGAGTATTCTATCAAGATAGAAATTTCTTCAGATTTTGTGGGAATAAACAAGTGAAAGTGTTGATTACTGGGGGAGCTGGTTTCTTAGGCTCCCATCTCTGTGGTCGGTTAATAAAGGAAGGGCATAGGGTAATATGTATGGATAATCTCATTACTGGTAGCCTGGATAATATTGCCCATTTAATAGAAAATAGTAATTTCAAATTCATCAAACAGGATGTCACAGAATATATCGAAATAGATGAGCCGGTTGACTATGTTCTTCACTTTGCTTCACCAGCCAGTCCCATAGATTACCAGAAATATCCTATTCAGACCCTGAAAGTAGGTGCTCTGGGTACTCATAAGACCTTGGGATTGGCCAAGGCAAAGAGAGCCAAGTATCTTCTCGCCTCGACTTCCGAGGTCTACGGCGATCCATTGGTCAATCCCCAGAGGGAGGATTACTGGGGGAATGTCAATGCCCTTGGACCAAGAGGGATGTATGATGAAGCAAAGAGGTTTGCTGAAGCCCTGGTTATGGCCTATCACCGGTATCATGGGATAGATACTAGAATTGCCCGTATCTTCAATACCTTTGGTGAGCGGATGAGGAAGAGGGATGGTAGGGTAGTTCCCACCTTCATCAGTCAGGCCCTGGCCAATGAGCCCTTGACTGTCTTTGGGGATGGTTCCCAGACAAGGAGTTTCTGTTATGTCTCGGATATGATTGAAGGCATATATAGACTGATGCTTTCCGATGTCAATGAGCCTGTTAACCTCGGTAACCCCCAGGAGATGACCATCCTGGATTTTGCCAAGAAGATAATCGATTTAACAAAGAGTAAAAGCAAGATAGTCTATAAACCTCTACCTAAGGATGATCCTAAAGTAAGGAGACCTGATATCTCCAAGGCAAAGAAACTCCTAAAGTGGGAATCAAAAGTTAGTCTGGAAGAGGGGCTTAAGGAAACTATAGAGTGGTTCAGGAAGAGTAGCAGAGAGCGAAGAGCTTAGAGCTGAAAAGCGGGTTAACTGTAAACGAAATTCTACATAGATATGGAGG
>DLMW01000014.1:0-1258 GCA_002478245.1 bacterium UBP18_UBA7526 | reverse complement strand
GGATAAGATTGCCTGTACCAAATGTGGGAGAAAGTATCCTATCCGAGACGGTATTCCGGTGATGCTGGAGAGTGAGGCAGAGAGACGCGAATAGGCGCGAATTCAAAAGAACGCGAATTATCGCGAATATCTCTACTAATCCCTGCTACTCCCTTCTAATCCTCGCTAATCCCTCTATAAAGTGAGTAAAAATGAAACTTGTTGGGAGTTTTGAGAGACAGGCAACCTTTATATTCATTGCTACCACTCTATCCAATATAGGGGGCTATCTCTTCCATGTCTATATGGGTCGGCACCTCTCCCCGGCGGATTATGGGATTCTTTATACCTTACTTGCTCTTTTAATGATCGTCTCTGTCCCTGCAGGTACTATCCAGACGGTAATCACCAAATACACTTCCCATTTTAGAGCCCATAGCCAGTATGGAAAGATCCGTTTCCTCTTCCTCCATTCTCTCAAGAAACTCTCCCTATATGGAGGAATAGGATCTTTAATCTTCTTGGCATTTAGTGGCCATATCGCAAGGTTTGAGCAGATCCCTTCCCGGTTGCCAGTAGTCATTGTTGGCTTTATCTTGTTATTCAGTACTATTGGCCCGGTAGCAGGAGGAATCGTTCAGGGCCTGCAGAGGTTTAACTATTTGGGATGGAGCATGATCCTGGGCGTGCTCCTGCGCCTCACCTCTGGTATCCTCTTGGTCACAATTGGTCTGGGAGTGAACGGCGCTCTCTTTGCTTCCATTGTCGGGATACTCTTTGGGCTATTTATTATCTCCTTACCCCTTCATTCTCTCTTTCAGGAAAAGACGAATGAGAGGGTGGATTTTAAGGAAATCTACCGATATTCTGCCCCGGTTATCCTGGCTCTATCATGCTTTATGATTCTGACCAATGTTGATGCGGTATTGGTGAAGCATTTCTTCTCTCCACATGAGGCAGGGAATTATTCTGCTGCGGCCCTGGTGGGAAGGATCATCCTCTTCCTCCCTATGGCCATAGTCATCGTTATGTTTCCCAAGGCCTCAGAACTCTATGCCCAGAAGAAGGATTCTTTTTTTATCTTAAAGAAGAGCCTAATCTATGTGGGACTATTGGCAGGTGGGGCTACCTTGATCTTTTTCCTATTTCCCCGTTTCCCCTTATGGCTCCTCTACGGTAATAGGTTTCAGGCAAGTACCCCTTTAGTAGGAAAGTTTGCCCTGGCCATGACCTTCTTTGGTCTGGTCAATATCCTCTTCTTCTATCAACTCTCCATCCA
>DLMW01000084.1 GCA_002478245.1 bacterium UBP18_UBA7526 | reverse complement strand
CTTCCGGATGAGGTGATCATCCAGACCTATACCCCGGAACATTATGGCATCCAGGAGGCCTGCTTTGGAGACTACGACTCCTTCTATAATCGGGAGATAGAATATAGGAAAGAACTCTCCTATCCTCCCCTTACGCATCTCATCAATATCCTGGTGAGGAGCAATGTAGAGAAAAAGGCCCAGAGAGTAGCCTCTCATCTAGCGAGTGAGCTAATAAAGGCAAAAAAGGAAAAGAAGGTCCAGATACTCGGTCCTTCTCCTGCACCTTTGGCCCGGGTTAAGGGGCAATATAGATGGCAGGTAGCCTTGAAGGGGGCGAATATTGAAAATTTGAGGAGAATCTTGCGCCCCATATTGAAGAGAGAAAAGACCCTCACTCGCTATAGCAACGTCTTTATCAGTGTGGATGTCGATCCCGTAGCCCTCCTATAAAGTAACAAGTGACATTGAGTAAGTAACAATTAAAAAATTGTGCAATGTTCGTTGTTCATTGTAACTTATTTTTGCGGCATCTCTCTAAGAGGCTGTCAGACGATTTGATTTTTAGGGGAGAAGGTGATAACTTAATAACTGAAATCCGACACTTATGGTGGACGGACAGATTTGCAAAGGTTGAGTTAATGATTTAGGAGAGATAGATAATGAGGACAGTTTTTATGGGGACTCCAGACTTTGCCTGCCCCTCCCTTTCGGCCTTAATTGAGAGTAGGCATGATATCGTAGGCGTAATTACCCAGCCGGATCGAAGGAGGGGGAGGGGGATGAAGATCTCTTTCTCCCCAGTTAAGGAGTTGGCCTTAGGGAATGATCTGAATATCTATCAACCCGCAGACATAAATGCTCCAGAATTTATTGGTCTTTTGGAAAAGATCTCTCCGGATTTAATTGTTATTGTCGCCTTCGGTCAGATCCTATCTAAAGAGATTCTGGAGTTGCCAAAGTATGGATGTATCAACCTTCATGCCTCCCTACTTCCCAAATATCGGGGAGCCGCGCCCATTCCCTGGACTATTCTTGCTGGGGAAGAGGAGACTGGGGTGACTACCTTCTATCTGAGTGAGGAAGTGGATAGTGGAGATATTATCTTACAGAGAGAAGAGAAGATTAGGGAAGACGATACTGCCGCCACCTTGAGTAAGAGATTGGCTGAGATCGGAGCAGAATTATTGATAGAGAGCATTGATAAGATTGAGAGGAAAGAAGCACCGAGGATTCCTCAGGATAGGGAAAGGGCTACCTATGCCCCAAGATTGAAGAAAGAGGATGGTCTCATAGATTGGGAGAAGCCCGCCTCTCAGATAGAGAGGCTCGTTCGGGCTATGGATCCCTGGCCCGGAGCCTATACTTATCTGGAAGAAAAACTACTAAAGATATGGGGGGCTAAAGAATTACCAATTACCAATTACCAAAGACCGGGTGAAATTGCAAAGATTACTAAGGAAGGGATGATCGTGGCCTGTGGCGAAGGGTTCTTACTGATTAAGGAGGTTCAGCCTCCGGGCAAGAAGAGAATGAGCGCCTCTTCCTTTGCCTCAGGATATAGAATAAAAATAGGCACCATCCTTGGAAGTAAGTGATGAGTTCCTATCTTACAAGAAAGGTGCGTTTGAAAGAAATCTCTTAAATACTATAGGAGTACGTTTAAGAAATTTGAAACTTAGACTTCAAGATCTACTTAGATACAGAGGGGCGGGGTGAATATAAAAAGACTGCTTTTCAGGACCGTAGGGGTAACCTTAAGTGGAATATTATTCATCTTGCTCCTCATGAGACTCCTTACTGGAGGCAGGGTACTAGAGGTTCCTGATGTCCGGGGGAAAGAGGTAACCCTTGCCCTGGAAACTTTGAGCAAGGCGGGATTGAATCTGAAACTCTTAGAGCGGCGCTTTGATGATCAGATTCCCAAAGACCACATCATTGCCCAGGATCCCCGGCCGGGGATAGGGGTCAAGAAGGGGAAGGAGATCAGGGTCGTCATCTCCCGGGGCTCTCAGAAGGTATTCGTCCCTATGGTTTTGGGGAAAAGCCTTCGCTCCGCAGGGATTATCTTGCGCCAGAGCGGCCTTTCGCTAGGAAAGGTCGCCAGAACCTACTCTGACCTCATTGAGGAGGATACCATCATGGCTCAGAGCCTGGAGCCAGAAATAGAGGTGGATCGGGGCTCTGAGATGAATCTATTGGTAAGCCTCGGTCCCTATCCTGACTACTTCTCCATGCCTGATTTGATCGGAAGATCCTTAGAGGAGGCAATGCGAACCATAGAATCCTTAAGCCTCCAGACGGGCAGCATTACCTATGAGGTAAACCCGGAGTTAGGAGAGGGGGTAGTCCTCAATCAGACGCCGAGCTCTGGTTTTCCGGTAAAGGAGAAGTCCCTTGTCAATCTAGTGATATGCGTAAAGAGCGAGACCCAGCCCACGGGTCTGGTAAGATACTATATGCTCCATTATGTTGTCCCCAGCGGTCTATTCCCCAAGAGGATAAGGATTGTACTCAGCGATGCCCAGGGTGAGAGAGAGGTCTATAATGCCCTCCTCTCCCCAGGAAAGGAGATCGATGAGGTCATCGCCATCATGGGAAGAGCAAGGGCCAAGATATATGTGGATGGCGAATTGGAGAGGGAGATGATCCTCAGATAACAAATTGCAAAATGAAAAACGGGGGTTATTGATATGGTTAAGATAGCACCCTCTATATTGGCTGCGGACCTTACCTCTCTGAAAGAGGAGATAAGGAAAATAGAGGAGGCAGGAGCAGACCTGATTCATATCGATATCATGGATGGAGCTTTTGTCCCCAACATCACCTTTGGGCCAGAGATGGTGAGGGCCATAAGAAAGGTAACAGAACTTCCCCTGGATATCCATCTCATGATCCATAATCCCCAGAAGTTCATAAAACCCTTTCTCCAGGCAGGAAGCGATGTAGTCACAGTTCACATTGAGGCAAGTGGTGATATAGGAGGAGCAATAAGGTTGATCAAAGAGGGGAAGAAGAAGGCTGGCATCGCTATCAATCCCAAGACCCCCCTTCTGGCTATTGAGGAATTCTTAGAGAAGGTGGATATGGTTACGGTGATGAGCGTCTACCCCGGCTTTGCTGGTCAGATATTCATCCCAGCAGTAATCCCCAAGCTTAAGGAGTTGAAGGATCTAATAACCAAGAGGAATCTGAAGGTCGAGATCGAGGTGGATGGAGGGATAGATACTACTACTGCCCCAGAGGTGATCAAGGCCGGAGCAGATATCCTAGCCAGCGGATTGGAAATCTTCAGTTCTGAGGATATCAAAAAGACGATTGAAGAATTGAGAACTGTGAATAGTGATCGGTAATCGGTTATAACTTAAGTAATCTTTCAATGTATGCCGAAAGACGGGATTCTTTGAATTCTGTGATCTCCGTGGTCGGAAAGGAGAAAGAAGATGAAGAAAAAAGTCAGAATCACTTTAGTATCCATCGTCTGTATCTATCTTATTACCTTTGCCTCAGTAAATATCGCAGATTTAAAGGTGGGCTTTGACTATGACGATACCCTATCCTTCTCTACCCCGGCCTTCCGGGCAGGGAAGGCAAGCGGGGAGGAACCCTATTCTCCCGGATACTGGAGAGTGGTCAATAATAGCTTTAACTTAGAGAAGAAAAAACTGGTTCCAGTAACCATTGCCCTGGGCTATAAAATCTTGGGCTTTGATGTGGTAATTATTACTGCTCGAGAGGGATATGGGGGGGAGGGGCTCCAAAGACACTGGAGGTGGCTTGCCAAGGAATTCTACTTTGAGAGGAATAAGTCAGAGATTTTGAAAAGAGATAGGTTCGTTGCCTTCTTTGGGGACAGCGACTCGGATATCACTGCGGCCCTTGGGGCCGGGGTCAGACCCATAAGGGTAAAAAGGAGCCCAAAGAGCGACTATAAAGGAAAGTACCACCCCGGCCAGTACCAAGAATTTATCCTTCCCTTCTCCGATTGAATCTATCGCCAAACATAAAAGGGGTCAGGTCTTGAATTGTGAATATTCCCATTTCAAA
>DLMW01000075.1:3837-5705 GCA_002478245.1 bacterium UBP18_UBA7526 | reverse complement strand
ATCTGCGAAATTCTTTTGGAAGAACAGGGAATCGTCATGACTCCTGGCAATGGCTTTGGCAAATCTGGCGAGGGCTATATCCGGGCGGCTTTAACAGTCGATAAGTTAAGAATAGAGGAAGCGGTAAGAAGGATCGGGAATTTGAAACTTAAAAAGAGAGGTTTTCAAGTTTTCTGGTAAACAGTAAGGAGGAGTTACTAGAGATGGCAGAACTCAATCCATTTGAAATCGCTCAAAGACAGTTAGAGATGTGCGCCAGAGTCCTTAAGCTGGATCCGGCAACCCATGCTCTACTTAAAGAACCGATGCGGGAACTCCATGTCCTGATTCCGGTAAGGATGGATGATGGAACTGTTAAGATCTTCAAGGGTTTTCGCGTCCAATATAACGATGCCCGGGGACCTTGCAAAGGGGGCATCAGGTTTCATCCCCAGGAGACCATAGATACGGTTAAGGCTCTGGCTGCCTGGATGACCTGGAAGACGGCATTGCTCGATCTACCCTATGGAGGTAGTAAAGGAGGGGTGATATGCAATCCAAAGGAGATGTCTCTAAGAGAGAAGGAAGAGCTCTCCCGGGGATATATCCGGGCTTTAGGCGATGCAATCGGACCAGAAAAGGATATCCCAGCCCCTGATGTCTATACCGATCCCCAGATAATGGTCTGGATGATGGATGAGTTCTCAAAGCTAAAGGGCTACAATATCCCCGGTGTTATTACTGGTAAACCCGTTTCTCTTTGGGGTTCTCTCGGTAGGGGCGATGCCACAGCTCGGGGAGGGATGTTCACCTTGAGGGAAGCAGCCAAGGTGAGGGGGATCGATCTCTCAAAGGCTACCGTGGCCATCCAGGGCTATGGCAATGCTGGCCAGTTTGCTCATAAACTGGCCGCCGAACTCTTCGGTTCAAAGGTGGTAGCGGTTAGTGATACCAAGGGAGCCATCTATGGTAAGAAGGGTCTTGACTTTGAGAATCTCCGCAAGCACAAAGAAGAGACGGAGAGCGTGATAAACTTCCCGGGAGCAGAACTCCTGGGCGAAGAAGGGGAAGGGAATAGAAGACTACTGGAGCTTGAGGTAGATATCCTTATCCCAGCGGCCATTGAGAATGTGATAACTCAAGAGAATGCTGGTCGAATAAAGGCAGGGATTATCTTAGAGCTTGCCAATGGACCTACCACTCCTGGGGCTGATGAGATACTTTATAAGAACGCTAGGTTCATTGTCCCTGACTTTTTAGCCAATGCGGGAGGGGTGACGGTCTCTTATTTTGAATGGGTTCAGAACCAGTCAGGATACTACTGGCCCATAGAAAGGGTATACCAGGAACTTGACAAGAAGATGACCAAGGCATTCCACGATGTCTACCGGATACATAAAGAGAAGGATGTCCATCCCCGAATCGCGGCCTACCTGGTTAGTGTCCAAAGGGTAGTCGAGGCCATGAAATTGAGAGGATGGGTATAAAGAGGGCGAGGTCAGAAGATCTACAATCTGATTGAGATGTCACATGGGAGAAGAATTTTTTATTTTGCTAAACTTCTAAAAATAGATGAGAGTAAGTATTGAATTTGAATCCGAAAGCGGTTCCTTATTCTTGCCGATCCACTATAATCATATTGTTCAGGGTTTCATTTACGACAACATCTCTCCCGAACTCGCAAAGTTTCTCCATGAGCAGGGTTACACCCATATCAAACGGTCTTTCAAACTCTTCACATTCTCACGATTGTATGGCAGATTCAAAATTGAAGGCAAATACATAGTATTAAATTCGCCTATAAAGCTCCAAATAAGTTCCTCCAATAGTCATTTTTTACAGGAATTTGCTGAAAGCCTTTTAAGGAAAGGAGAGGTATCTTTTTTGAA
>DLMW01000075.1:2981-3663 GCA_002478245.1 bacterium UBP18_UBA7526 | reverse complement strand
GATAATAGGAAGAAGACCTATTATTACTCTCCTTATGAGAAGGAGTTTTCTCTCCTCATAGAGAGAAACCTTCAAAAGAAATTCGAGTTGATACACCATAAAGCCCCAGATGGGTATAATTTGACAATAGAACCTGAAAGAAGGAGACTATCAGAAAAAGTCATTAAATATAAAGGAACTGTGGTAAAAGGTTGGATGGGCACCTTTAGGTTAGAGGGTTCACCTGAGTTAATGTTGGTTGCCTATGATACTGGACTTGGTAGCAAAAACTCGCTGGGATTTGGAATGTTCGAGGTGACAAAAAATGCTTGAGGCAATAAAAAATTTGGGTGAACAAAAGTTAAAAATGGAAGATAAAGATACATCTAACCTCCTTTCTATTCTTGTCCAAAACCCCGATCAGGATAAAAGATATCCCTATACTCTGGTGGTAGTATTTAAAAAGATAGACGGAGAATACAAATATAGTAGAATCCAGATTGAGCAGACGGACTCCAAAAAAATTGAGAAGTATCTCTATCGCAGAGGGGCTTCGATGGGGCCTGATGTTACACCGACGGCTAAAATTACTGAAGTTAAGAAAACTTTCACGAATAAGATTAAAGGGTGGTTCAACAAGTTTAAGACGATTGAGGAGCCCTTGATTTCAGGACTTAAGGAGGCCATTGAGGACTCTGAAGAG
>DLMW01000075.1:1839-2877 GCA_002478245.1 bacterium UBP18_UBA7526 | reverse complement strand
ATTGAGGACTCTGAAGAGAAAATCTTGAAGGAGTTGTCAAGCCAGTGGGACGAGCTGAAACCTAAACTGCAACGCGCACAGAATGCTATAGTTACACTAGCCATTGAAGAAGGAGGAAGTTTGAAATACATAGGAGATTATCAAATATTTAGAAATTTATTTACCCAATCTGTTAAAGAGAAGTATCGGAGAATTACTAAGAGAGATCACATTTGTGCTATCTGTGGTGAAAGAAAGAATGAAGTTTATGGAGAAGCGATACCGATTCCATTTTATACACTGGACAAGCCGGGTTATATCGCTGGAGGTTTTCGTGAAGAAAATGCCTGGAAGAATGCCCCCACATGTTTAGATTGCTCTTTGAAGATTGAAGAGGGCAAAAAATTCTTAGACGAACACAAATCCCTATCACCAAGAATGGGTGGACAACGCTATTATCTAATTCCAAAAATCATCTTTGATATTGAAGAAGCAAGGGAAATCATTACTGACTTCTTCAGGATAGTATCTCGACCTGAAGACACTCTTGCAGGAAAATCATTGAAACGCATTTCAGAAGATGAAAATGAGATATTAGATGTTTTTAAAGAGCTAAAAGATTTAATCACATTTAATTTCCTCTTTTACGAAACTCCGACTAAATCCGCTTTTAAAATAAATCTTCTCATCGAAGATGTTCTTCCTTCTCGTCTAAGTACTATTTTTGGCACCAAGAGCCAGGCCGAAGCACATTGGATTTTTAAGAACTTGAAGGTAAAGAAAAATAAGTATGAGGATGTCGAATTCCGTTTTGACACATTTAGGCGATTTGCTCCATCTCAGAAAGCGTTCTTAGAGGTAGTAGATAAGGCTTTTCGAGGGCTAAACCTTGCGCAGCGCCCTCTGTTCTCATGGTTTATGAGAAACATTCGTCAAGGATTTATTGATGAGGCATATTTAAAACCTTTAGTTCTCCAGGCATTTGTATCTTTTCTATTCTTTAAGAGATTAGGAGTATTACCCAAAGATGAGCATTTCAAGAAAGGAGGTGAACTTATG
>DLMW01000075.1:0-1545 GCA_002478245.1 bacterium UBP18_UBA7526 | reverse complement strand
ACTCCAATTCAGAGAGAGAGGAGCTACACCCTTCAGAAAGAATTTCAAAGGGCTCAGAATGAAGGAAAGAGACTTCAAAGGACTCTTACCCCGCATTCAGAATAAGCTTGAAGAATATGGCAAGAATTACTATCCCTCTTTAGAGACTCTAATTTCTGAATATTTTTTGCAAGCGGGTAACAACTGGAGACTTAGCACCGATGAACTTAACTTTTACTTTGTCCTTGGGATGAACCTTGTGGATGAAGTAAGTAAAACCTTGGGTTTAACAAAAGAAAAGGAGGAGGTGTAAAATGGCAGAAGTTATAAAGAATAGGGCAGAGATACTTTTTCTCTACGATGTCACCGATGCCAATCCTAACGGTGACCCCATAGATGAGAATAAACCACGCATTGATGAGGAAAGTGGAGTAAATATTGTGACCGATGTCCGGCTGAAAAGGACTATTCGGGACTATCTTCATGACTTCAAGGGACAAGAGATATTTGTGCGAGAGGAAAGAGATAGTGAAGGGGAACTGAGAACAAAGGAAAGTATATACGAAGGATATGGCTCTCCTGAAGAAGTTATTAAGAAGTGCATAGATATTAGACTTTTTGGAGGTACTTTCGCCCTTAAAAAGAAAGGCGGTAAAAAGGCAGAATCTGAAGAAGGGGTACCCACAGAGAGAGCGTTTGCTCTGACGGGACCTGTTCAATTCAAATTTGGCAGGTCTCTGCATCGGGTAGGTGAGCCAACTTATGTAAAAGGGACAACTGTTTTGCCTTCAGCAGAGAAAAAAGCAGCCGGAACTTTCTGGGAAGCATACATCCTACCTTATTCTCTTATTGCCTTCTATGGTATTATCAACGAAAATGCTGCCAAAGAGACTAAATTGACTGAAGCAGATGTAGATCTCTTACTTGATGGTATCTGGAATGGGACAAAGAATTTAATCTCTCGCTCTAAGGTTGGTCAAATACCTCGGCTACTACTTCAAGTCATTTATAAGGAGAAGAACTACCACATTGGCGAATTAGACCAGAGGATTAAGCTACTCTCCAAAAAACAAGATGAGGAGATTAGACATATTTCTGAGGTCATAGTTGATGTTACTGATCTCGCTGAGGTTCTTGGAAAACATAAAGATAAAATTGAGAAGGTTCGCTATCTTAAAGATGAGTGGCTTACACTTGAGAAAAGTGGAGAGAGGGCAGAAGTTGACAAACTGGTTCCTGATATTACCTTTGAACCAATGGAGTTATGAGATGGGGGAGAAATTCTTAATCTTTGATATTTGGGGTGATTATGCACACTTCAAGAAATACTATACCACCTCCTCACCTCTCTCCTTTTCAATTCCGCCTCGGACTGCTATTATTGGTTTGATTAGTGCTGTCATTGGCAAAGGTAAAGAGGAATACTTGCCTCTGATGACTAAAGAGAAGGCAGATATCGCGGTTCGGATTATTAACCCTGTTAAAAAGATGCGAATGACTCAGAATCTGATAAATACTAAAGATGGATTTTGGATTCCAGTTAAAAGAGGTTCACACGAACCAAGA
>DLMW01000060.1:19783-20217 GCA_002478245.1 bacterium UBP18_UBA7526 | reverse complement strand
GGCCGGAATCTTGCTCAAAGATAAAAAGATTAGATTTAATAATGGGAGAAAAATAAAATATCAAAGATTGGTATCTACTATGCCTTTACCAGAACTGATGAAGATCATCGACCGCGTACCAGAAAAGGTTAAAGAAGCCTCTGGGCGCTTAAGACATGTTTCGGTCTTCAATCTAAACCTGGGAATTGAAAGAGAGAAGGTATCGGATAAACACTGGATTTATTTCCCGGAAAAAGATTTTGTTTTCTATCGGGTGGGCTTTACTTCTAACTTCTCTCCCTATCTTGCCCCTAAAGGAACGAGCTCTATCTATATTGAGGTCTCCTACTCCCAAGATAGACCCCTCGATAAAAAAGGAATAACAAGAAGAATAATTAAGGATTTAATGAAAGCAGGCATCATTACTTCCCAAGACAAAATCCTTGCAAAACTTC
>DLMW01000060.1:18834-19617 GCA_002478245.1 bacterium UBP18_UBA7526 | reverse complement strand
AAAATCCTTGCAAAACTTCTCTTAGATATCAGATATGCCTATCCTCTCTACGACCACAGTCACAGAGAAAGCATCTCCACCATTCAAAGGTTCCTAAGAGAGAACGGCATCTATTCCCTGGGAAGGTTCGGCTCCTGGGAATACCTCTCCATGGAGGATGTCATTAATCAAGCACGGAAAATAGCTAAAGCAAATCAGTAAACAAGCAGGAAAGCAAAAAGAGGTTATCTAAATGAAAGCCTTGGTTACTGGGGTAGCGGGGTTTATTGGGTCTCATTTGGCAGAGGGATTATTAAAATTGGGATGGGAAGTGAGGGGCATCGACTCCTTCACTGACTACTATTCGCGCAAGATAAAAGAGGCTAACCTAAAAAACCTTAAGGCGAATAAAAACTTCTCCTTTCAAAAAGGAGATCTTCTGAGCCTCGATTTGAAGAAGGCCTTAAAAGACATCGATTACCTCTTTCATGAGGCAGCCCAGCCCGGGGTGAGGAAGGGCTGGGGAAGGGATTTTGAATACTACGTTAGGAATAATATTACCGTAACCCAGAGATTATTGGAAGAAGCAAAGGGGCTTCCCTTAAAGAAATTTGTTTTGGCCTCCTCTTCCTCTGTCTATGGAGAGAGCCCCTTACCCATGAGAGAGGAGAATCCCTTAAGGCCTATCTCCCCTTACGGGGTTACCAAACTGGCTGCAGAAAATCTCGGTTATCTTTACTATAAGTCTTATAAAATGCCCGTGATTATCTTGCGCTACTTCACAGTCTATGGCCCGAGGCAGAG
>DLMW01000060.1:17107-18565 GCA_002478245.1 bacterium UBP18_UBA7526 | reverse complement strand
AATAAATATTGGGGGAGGAGCACAGGTTACCATAAATGAAACCTTAAAGATATTAGAAAAGATTACTAAAAAGAAGGCAAGGGTGAGATATATTGAGAAGCAGAAAGGAGACATACTCCACACCTTTGCCGATATCTCAAAGGCAAAGAGGTTATTGAACTATCAGCCCAAGGTGGAATTGAGAGAAGGTCTGGAGAAGGAAGTGGCATGGCTAAAAGAAAAAGTTACTAACAGTTGCCTTTTAATGTAACCGATATTAACCATTTAGGAAAGATTATGAACTCTACCAAAAGAAGATACCATGTTCTGCATGCCATTACCAAGTTGGAACTGGGTGGAGCACAGGAGAATACCCTCTATACCCTTCAGAACCTCAGTCGGGAGAGATATAACCTCTTCTTAGCCGCCAATGATGAGGGAATCCTAATAGAGAAGGCAAAAGAGTTAAGGGGGGTAAAAACATTCTTCATCCCAGAACTCATCCGTCCCATTAACCCAATAAAAGATTTAATCGCCCTCCTTAGACTATTTCGCTTCTGTAAGAGAGAGAAGATAGACATCATCCACACCCATTCCTCAAAGGCTGGGATCTTAGGAAGATGGGCAGCCAGATTGGCTAAGGTGCCCATCATTACTCATACCATCCATGGCTGGGGATTCTATCCTGGACAGAACCCCTTAAAGAGAGGGCTCTTCATCTTCTTAGAGAGGATGACAGGTAGGATTACGGATAGGTTAATCGCCGTCTCCAGAGCAAATATCAAGACGGGAATAGAGAATAGAATTGGGGAGAAAGAGAAGTATACCCTCATCCGAAGTGGAATAAAACTTCTAGAGTTTCAGAATGTAGAAGGGAATATTGCCGAGAAGAAGAAAGAGCTGGGCCTCGAGGAAGATACTAAGGTAGTAGCCATGATCGCTTGCTTCAAGCCCCAGAAGGCCCCCCTAGACTTTATTAGAGTAGCTAAACGAGTAATAGAGAAGAAGCCCAAAACTCAATTCCTCTTAATAGGGGATGGGGAACTCAAGGCCGCAATTGAGAGATTAATAAAGGAGCTCAACTTAGAGAAGAAGGTAATTCTCACTGGCTGGCGAAGGGATATTCCTCAGATTCTAAAAGTTATAGACGTTCTGGCCCTGACCTCTCGCTGGGAGGGCCTTCCCCGGGTCTTTCCCGAAGCCATGGCGAGTGGATTGCCCATCGTGGCTACTGAGGTAGATGGTGCTCCAGAGGCCGTAGAGGAAGGGGTGAATGGATTCTTGGTCTCAGTGGGTGACATTGAGGGTATGGCAGAGAGGATAATCACTCTCTTAGATAATCCTGAGAGGGCGGAGGGGATGGGAAGGAAGGGGAGAGAGAAGGTCTTCCCGGAATTCGATATCGATCTAATGGTTAAGAAGATAGATAATCTTTATCAGGAACTGGCGAGGGATAAAGGGCTATAGATGGAGAGATTA
>DLMW01000060.1:13652-16883 GCA_002478245.1 bacterium UBP18_UBA7526 | reverse complement strand
AATATCGGTTATCTGAGTGGCTTCGTCGGCTCTGAGGATATTGCCTTAATCACTCTAAAGAAGGCGATACTTCTCACTGATTTTCGCTATCTAGAAGAGGCAAGGAAGAGAATGATCGATTTTCAGATAAAAAAGAGAAAAGGCCCGCTCCTCAAGGCCTTAGTCCCTGCCCTAAATAAGCTAAAGATTAAAGAATTGGGATTTGAGGCAGAGCATCTATCCTATTCCCAATATAGGAACCTCTCCCAAGATCTAAAGGGAATCAGATTAATCCCTACCCGGGGATGGGTAGAAAATCTTCGGCAGATTAAAGAGCGAGGGGAGGTTAAATCGATCAAGGAAGCGATTAAAATTACCGAAGATGCTTTAGCTAATACGCTAAGGAAAATAAGGATTCAGATATCAGAAAAGGAACTGTCCGCCCTTTTAGAATATGAACTGAAGAAGGCGGGAGCAGAGAGAAGCGCCTTTCCTCCCATAGTCGCCTTTGGCAGAAGAACCTCCTACCCTCATAGCCGACCCTCAAAAGCGACTTTGAAGAAAGGGAATTTGGTCAAGATAGATTGGGGAGCGATTTATCAGGAATATTCCTCTGATCTTACCCGCACCTTCGTCTTGGGAAAAGCGACCGAGAGACAGAGGGAAATCTATTCCCTTTTATACCATGCGCAGAGTGAAGCAATAGAAAAGGTTAGACCGGGAATAGAATCTTCTCAAGTAGATCGAATAGCGCGAGATATAATTGCTAAGGAAGGCTATGGAAAGTTCTTCGGCCATGGGCTGGGCCATGGGATAGGAAGGGAGGTGCACGAGGGACCCTATCTGAAATCAAAGGATCATACTCCTCTCGCACCAGGAATGGTCCTGACTATAGAGCCGGGAATCTATATCCCGGGCTGGGGTGGAGTAAGATTAGAAGATATGGTCTTGGTTACTGAGGAAGGATGCAAAGTATTGAGTAAGAGAGCCCCTCAGGAGTTACCAGAACTATGAAATACCGATTAGCAAGGATGGGGATATGTTCCGCATCCACTCGGCACATAACCCACAATACACCCTCAACCTAATCACCGACCACTTTTCACTCCCGAACAAAGTGAGGGGAAGATGATCTCCACAAAGGATTTTAGAAATGGGATGGCCATCGTTGTGGATGGCCAGGTTCATCTCATCCTCTGGTTCCAGCATCACAAGCCGGGTAAGGGTAAAGCGGTGATGCGCACCAAACTCAAGAACCTCACTACCGGAAGTATTGTGGATCGAACCTTTAGGGCAGGTACCGAGTTTGAGGAAGCACATCTCATAAAGAAGAAGGTGGAGTATCTCTACAGAGAAGGTGAGAATCTGATCTTCATGGATGATGAGACATACGAACAGGTAACCCTGGACACCTCCCAGGTAGGGGAAGGGATTCGCTTCTTAAAAGAGAATACCGGGGTTGAACTTTTGACCCATAAGGGAAAGATCCTGGGAGTGGAACTGCCCGTTACCGTCTCCTTGAAGGTCACCCATACCGAACCGGGGTTGAAAGGAGATCGGGCAACCTCAGGCACAAAACCAGCCACCTTAGAGACCGGTGCTATAATTCAAGTCCCCCTATTTATAAACATTGGGGATATGGTTAAGGTAGACACTCGGACGGGAGAATATCTGGAGAGAGCCTAAGACTGATTTATCTAAAAGATAAAGCGAGGCAAATTCTGTGCGATCGTTCATCCTTTACCTCGCTTCTTAAAGAGATAATATTCGCGTTCTATCTCCTTCCATTCTTGCTTTATAGTTCGCCTTGATTCGCGTTCCAGAAGGAGTAATGGCGGCGGGGTTCTTTCACCATTAAGATCAAAATAGCCAGGCTTACAAAGGCCACCAGAGCCGTTAAACCAAAGACGAAGCGGTAGCCTATTCTATCTATTAAGAGACCACCCAGAAGGGGAGCGATGGTCAAAGGAAGAGCGAGTAGGGTGTGACCTAAACCGATGTAAGTAGGGCGCTCTTCAGGTGGAGAAAACTCTAGGACGATATTCATATATCCCAGCATGACGGCACTCATATAGAAACCCAAAAGAACGAAGACAAACAGATAGAGCCCGATATTCCCTGCAAAAAGAGCCAGGACCGCGGCCGAACCAGCAAATAGAGCACCTAAGACCATCACTCCCTTATAACCCTGTCTGTCTCCTAAGTATCCCCAGAGAACATAGGTCATCGTCTGGGCTCCCAGGAGTAAGGCAGTAAATCCCCCGATCCATCCCTCTGGAGCCTTTAGTCTTTCAATCCCGTAGAGGGCATAGAAAGGGGTGGACATGGCCACAAAACAGAGGATGATATTGGCCAGAAGACAGTAAGAATAATCTTTATTCTCTCTTAAAATTCTTCCCAACCCTTTGAGATATCTTCCCCAAGCCATTCTCTCCTTAATCACTGGATAAGTGGGTTCTCTATAAAAAGAGAAAGCGGAGAGAGAGACTGAAGTCATAAGAAAGGCCAAGAGGAAGCAGAGGGAGAAGTTGTTGGGGAAGGGGAGATGGCTTAAGATCCGACCTGCGATCAAGGCTCCTATTATTCCCGCAATACCTCCCGCAAAGCGATTGAATCCCAGAATCCTACCCCTTCTTTTAGGAAGGAGAATCTTGCCCACTAAGTCCAGCCAGGGAACGAAGCTAAATCCCCCAGAGAAAGCATAAAATCCATAGAGAAAGAAGAAGACCAGGAGGCCCACTAAAGAGCCTTCCCCTATTAGAAAAAAGGTAGCCAGGGAAAGAAATAGCCAGGGGAGGCGCTGGCCCATCCCTACCAGAAAGACCAGCCTCTTCTTTCGCGCCAGGGGTTCTACCAACCTAGCAGAGATGATCTGGGGGCCAAAGAAGCCCAACATCCATAGGGCAGGGGCCAGGCCTACTATGGACTTATAAGGGGTCAGTTTGCTAATGAATAAGGGGAGGATGGTGCTCTCAAAGACAAACCCCAATCCGAAGAAGAAGAAGGTCCCATCCAGGATGGTAATTATAGTATTCCACCTATGATTCTTTAAGACTTCACTCTTCCATTCCTTCAATAAATCATTCATTCTATCACCTCGCTTCTATTCTAACCGGTTACCTTCTATTTTGCAAGGGCAAAACGAAGAAGGAATGTTAGAAATCCGAAAGTTTGACCAGAATGGTCTGTTTATGGTATAGTAATATCTGGAGGTATCGGAATTTCAATAATTCCGATACCGATGATTAGGGG
>DLMW01000060.1:9463-13435 GCA_002478245.1 bacterium UBP18_UBA7526 | reverse complement strand
GCGACAGCCCCTATGGAAGTATCCCCGAAGGGGATATCTTGAGGTAAGATGAAAGAAGAGCTCTACAGGATATTCGATGCCAATATCAATCGGGCGAGAGAGGGTCTGAGGGTCTGTGAGGAAGTGGCCCGGTTCATCCTCTGTGACGAGAAACTGACAAAGAGACTCAAAGCCCTTCGCCATCAAGTAACGAAGATCATTCACGGCATGAATATCGATACTAAAAGATTACTTGCCATTCGTGATTCTAAAAAGGACGTGGGAGCCAGAACCTATCCCAAGAGCGAAGGAAGAAGAAAGGGCTATCAAGACATCGTTACCTCTAACATGAAGAGGGCAGAGGAGTCCTTGAGGGTTTTGGAGGAGTTTACTAAAAAGATCGATCCTTCTGCGGGGGCAAGGTTTAAAAGATTGCGTTTCCAGGCCTATGATCTGGAAAGGGAGTTGTTGGAGAAATTAGAAAGTATGAAGTGGGAAAGTCAATAGTTATTGTTCAATGGAAAATATAAGATGGGAGCAGTTGAGTATGGATTTGAGCTTTTATGTTATTATCGACAGAAGGAGGATAAAGGGTAGGTTGCCCATTTGGATAGCAAGAGAAGCGATTGCTGGGGGAGCAACCGCTATCCAGCTAAGGGAGAAGGAGATGGAGAATGGGGATCTATACAACCTTGCCTCTTCAATCAGAGAGATAACCAAGAAAAGAAAAGCATTATTTCTGGTTGATGATCGGGTAGATATTGCGCAAGCCTGCGATGCTGATGGAGTACATCTTGGGGAAAAGGATCTTCCCCTAAAGATAGCCCGGAAGCTATTGGGGAGAGATAAGATTATTGGGGCAACGGTGCGCAATCTCTCTCAAGCATTAAGGGCCCAAAGGGAGGGGGCAGACTATCTCAGCCTGGGACCCATCTTCTCCACTAAGACGAAAGAAGGCCTCCCCCCACCCCGGGGCTTGAAAGCAATTACCCGAATTAAAAAAAAGATTAAAATCCCCTTAATCGCTATCGGTGGAATAAATAGGGAGAATGTGGCCAGCATAATAAGGGCCGGGGCAGATGGGATAGCAGTGGTGGGAGCAGTGGTGGGGCAAGAGAATGTCCGAAAGGCCACTCAAGAACTCTTAAAGCAAATCCAAAAGGCAAAAGAGTTATAGAGCATTCGTGCAACCAAGTCACCGATCACGGAGAGAAAATGACTCAGTTGACTTTAGCCAAGAAGGGCAGAATAACTAGCCAGATGGGCTACGTTGCTAAGGAAGAAGGTCTAAAGCCAGAAGTGATAAGAAGGGGAATAGCAAGAGGGGAGATTGTTATTCCTGCCAATATTAAAAGAGAGAATGTAAAGTGGTGTGGGATCGGTAAGGGGTTGAGAACGAAGGTAAATGCCAATATCGGAACCTCCCCCCCAATAGCCAACATCAGAAATGAATTGAAGAAACTCAAGGCAGCCCAGGAGGCAGGTGCAGATACGGTTATGGACTTAAGCATTGGAGGCGATCTGAAGAAGATGAGGAGAAGGATTCTAAAGGCGACCGATCTACCTTTAGGCACCGTGCCCATCTATCAGGCAGCCCTGGATAGCGTGAAGAGAAAGAAGTTCATTGGTCGGATGAGGGAAGAGGATATCTTGACCGTGATTGAGGAGCAGGCAAGGGATGGGGTGGACTTCATGACCCTCCATGCCGGAGTAACCCAGAAGACCTTGGAGATCCTGAGGAAGAGGAGGAGGATGACGGGCATTGTCAGTAGGGGAGGAGCCTTCTTAGCAGAATGGATGATCTTTAATGAGAGAGAGAATCCTCTCTATGAGGAGTATGATGAGGTCCTCAAGATCGCTAAGAAGTATGATGTAACTTTGAGTCTGGGGGATGGACTGCGACCCGGCTCTCTAGCTGATGCCTCTGATGAAGCCCAGATAGAGGAGCTAAAAACCTTAGGGAAACTGGCAGAAAGAGCGCAGGCAGCTGGGGTGCAAGTCATGATCGAGGGGCCGGGCCATATGCCCTTGGATCAGATAGAGGCTAATGTTGAGTTAGAGAAGAGGCTCTGTCAGGGAGCTCCCTTCTATGTCCTGGGCCCCTTGACCACGGATGTTGCCTCAGGCTATGACCACATCTCTGGGGCAATTGGTGGAGCGCTTGCGGCCTGGAAGGGAGCGGACTTTTTGTGCTATGTCACTCCTGCCGAGCATCTAAGACTCCCCACTGCCCGAGACGTCTGGGAAGGGGTGATCGTTACCCGAATTGCTGCCCACAGCGCCGATATCGCTAAGGGAATAAAAGGGGTGAGGGATTGGGATGATGAGATGTCAAGGGCCCGAGGTAATCTCAATTGGAAGAGGATGATCGATCTTGCCCTGGATACCAGAAAGGCCAAGAGGTATCATCCCTCATTAAAAGAAGAGACCTGCACGATGTGTGGTGAATACTGCGCCATAAAGAAGGTAAAGAAATACTTCAGATGAAAACCTTCAAGATACTCAATTCCTTGGCCAAAAAAAGAAAGAAAAAGGTTTATCTTGTGGGAGGATACCTGAGGGATTTAATCTTAAAAAGGGAGAATAAGGACTTAGACTTTGTCCTGGCTGGCGAACTCACCAACCTGGTAAAGGAATTCGCTCAAAGGATAAAGGGTACCTTCTTTCTCTTAAACGATAGATACCAGACGAATCGGGTCATTGACAAGGAGCATGGCCTGACCTACGACTTTACCAGAATGCGCGGTAGAACGATAGAAGAGGACTTGGGGAAGAGGGACTTTACCATCAATGCCTTGGCCTTAGATCTTGAGAGGCCTATTCTCTCAGAAGTGATCGATCCCTACAGAGGAAGGGAGGATATCCGAGAGGGAAGGATCAGGGTGGTCAGGGAAGAGGCATTTATTGATGATCCCTTGCGTCTTCTGCGCAGCATACGCTTCCGGGCTCTCTTAGATTTTGAGATTGAGAAAGAAACAGAGAAACTTATCTTACAGAAAGCCCCTCTCCTAAAAGAAGTATCTGGGGAGAGGATCAGGGATGAACTCCTTGGCCTCCTGGCCATAGAAGAGAGCCACAAGTTTATAAGAGAGTGGGATGAACTAAAACTCCTTACTCAGATCATACCAGAGATCGAGGAATTGAAAAGAACAGACCAGGAAGGCTTTCATCATCTCGATGTCTGGGAACATTCTCTCAAGACCTTAGAACATACTGAGAAGATACTAAATAATTTGAAGGGTTTCTTTCCCAAATTCTATAGAAAGATTGCTAAGCATTTGGAGGAAGAAGTGGCGGATAGGCAACCCAGGATTACCCTTTTGAAGTTAGCCACCCTTCTTCACGACTTGGGAAAACCCCAGACCCAGGCTATTACCCCAGAAGGAAGGATGAGGTTCATCGGCCACGAGGAGAAGGGGGGAGAGATGGCAGAGGAGATCGGGGAAAGACTGAGGCTCTCTGGGAAGGCAATCGAAACTCTAAAGAGAGAGATCCTTCACCATATGCGGCCAGGCAATTTGAGTGAGGTTCCCAAGTTGACCAACCGGGCCATCTTCAGGTTCTTTCGGGATTGTAAAGGAGAGGGGATCGAGACCCTCATCCTATCCTATGGGGATAGATTAGCTGCCTGCGGCCCTCTGGCTACTCCTCAGATGATTAAACGCCACAAGAGAGTGGTAGGGGAGATGCTCACCGATTACTATGAGAGAAAGACCATTGTCCAGCCCAAGAGACTGGTCAATGGGAATGAGATTATGGAAAGGTTCAAACTCTCTCCAGGGCCAAAGATAGGAGAAATTCTGGAGCACTTAAGCGAGGCCCAGGCAGAGGGAAAGGTTAGGACAAAAAAGGAAGCTTTCGAGTTTATTAAAGAAACATTGGAAGATTGACTTACGAGAGCCTGTTGAAGTATAATATTTAGTAGGGCGGGTGTAGTTCAATGGTAGAACACGAGCTTCCCAAGCTCGCAGCGAGGGTTCGATTCCCTTCACC
>DLMW01000060.1:7212-9207 GCA_002478245.1 bacterium UBP18_UBA7526 | reverse complement strand
TGGGAAGATCTCTATTCGTCTTACTCTAGTAGAATACAGAATCTTATTAAGGAAGTGCAAAGTGAAAAAAGCAAAAAAGCTAATAAGAGATATAAAGGACTTTCCCAAGAAGGGGGTGGTCTTTAAGGATATCACCACCTTACTCAAGGATGGTCCCTCCTTCAAGAGAGTCATCGATTTGATGGCTGCCCGTTACAAGAACAAGAAGATAGATGTTGTTGTCGGGGTAGAGGCCCGGGGATTTATTATGGGTGCTGCTTTAGCCTACAAATTAGGAGCCGGGGTCATCCCCATTAGAAAACCGGGAAAACTCCCTTTTAAGACGCATAAAGCAGAATATGAACTAGAATATGGGAAGGATGCCCTAGAGGTCCACATCGATGCCATAAAGCCTGGAGAGAGAGTGCTCATCGCTGACGACCTCTTGGCTACGGGAGGAACAGTTAAGGCCGCCATCAACCTCATCAAGAAATTGAAAGGGGAGATCGTGGAGGCCGCCTTCTTAATCGAACTCACCTTCTTAAAAGGCCGCGAGAAACTCAAACCCTATCCCGTCTTCTCCCTCATTCAATACTAAGTAATAATTTTTCAATGTTCATTGTTAATTGTAACTTTTAGTTTGCCCCCGTAGCTCAGCTGGATAGAGCAGGGTCCTCCTAAGGCCAAGGTCGCCTGTTCGAATCAGGCCGGGGGCGCCAGGAAGCAAAGATGATCGATCTCCATACCCACACATTATTTAGCGATGGAGTCCTCATCCCCTCAGAGCTCATCCATCGGGCAGAGATAAAGGGATACCGGGCCATCGCCCTCACCGACCATGCCGACTCATCCAACATAGATTTCATCATCCCCCGGGTAGTAAAGGTCTGTAATGATCTCAATAAGGTGAATAAGAGGATAAAAGCCATCCCCGGGATTGAGATAAGCCATGTCCCTCCCAAACTCATCCCTTCCTTAGTAAAGGAGGCTAAGGGATTAGGGGCGAGGTTAGTCCTGGTTCATGGGGAGACCATCGTCGAGCCTGTGGAGCCAGGGACGAATCGCGCTGCCCTAGAGAGTGATATCGATATCCTCACCCATCCGGGCCACATCACAAAAGAGGATGCTCTCTTAGCAGCGAAGAATGGGATCTGTCTGGAACTTTCTACCAGAAAGGGCCACTCCTTAGCCAATGGCCATGTGGCGAAGATGGCGAAAGAGACGAAAGCAAAACTGATTCTCGCTACCGATGCCCATCACTATACTGACCTGGTGACAAAGGAAGAGGCGATAAGAGTAGCCAGGGCCGCTGGGCTCTCTCAAAGGGAGATAGAGGCCCTATTCAAGAATGCCCAAGAGATAGCAGATCGGTGCTAAAAACTTTGGCCGCTGAGGAATTCCGAAGCGGCCTTTTCTTTTTGAGTTATGATATATAAAATCTTGGCTGATACAATTGTGGTTATCCATTTTGCCTGGATATTGTTTATGCTCCTGGGGTTTATACTCACCTTATGCGGCCTCTTCCGGAAGGGATTTCTTGATAGGTGGCTCTTCAGGACACTCCATCTTTTTGGCATAGTCTATGTCAGTCTTTTAGCCATCATGGGTAAGTACTGCCCGCTGACCATATGGGAAAATTCCTTAAGAGCGAAGTATGATCCCACTTTAACCTATTCTGGTTCATGTATTGTTCACTATCTGGAGAAGTTAATCTATCTGGATGTCGATCCCTTAGCAATATTAATACCCACGATATCTATTGCTCTCTTTACCATAGTGGCATTCATAATCAGACCGCCAGCAAAAGTAAGGAACCTTGTCTTCTCGCTTCGCTTGAGAATATTTAAATGTTTGCAATTTCTCATGATATCTACTATAATCGGATGGGGTCTAATGAGCCAAGGATATATTGATTCCCTTTCATGTGGAGGACCATTAACACCGCGGAGGGGGCAGGTATGTAGATAAGAGTTGACCTCTGGGATCTTTGTGATATAATAAAGATAGTGGGGGCGG
>DLMW01000060.1:0-7077 GCA_002478245.1 bacterium UBP18_UBA7526 | reverse complement strand
GAGATTGAGAAAGCTTGGGGCGTCAGGACGAGCCTATCCAGCTTGATGGTCGGTTCGGAGAATTCCAAATGAAGAGACCACTTATTAAATCATGCCTCTATTTAGCTATATTGGGAGTCATTTCTCTTTCTATCTCCTTAGGCGCGGGATGTAAAAGAAGGGAGATAACGACATCCCACCTAAAGATCCTTGACCATGAAGAGGGAGAGCCATCCCTAGCTGAAGGGATGGCTAATATCGATCCGGATTTTGAACCTGCTTATTTGAAACTCTACAGAAGCGGAGAGTTGAAGAAAAGGGGAGAAGAGCTATGGAGCATGATGAGAAGCTGTAAGCTCTGCCCCAGGGAGTGTGGAATCAACCGGCTCGCTGGGAATAGGGGCTTCTGTCAGGCCTCTTCCCAACTCGAGATCGCCTCTTACCACCCCCATTTCGGAGAGGAGAAACCCCTTGTAGGAAGGGGAGGCTCGGGAACCATTTTTTTCACCAATTGCAACCTGAGATGCGTCTTTTGCATAAACTGGGATATCAGTCAGGGGGGAAAGGGAAGGCCAAGAAGCATTGAAGATCTGGCGCAGATGATGCTCAACCTTCAAAAGATGGGATGCCACAACATCAATCTTGTGACACCGACCCATTACTCTCCCCATATCCTTCTCGCCGTTGACCTGGCAGCCGGCAGGGGTTTGCGACTCCCCCTGGTATACAATACCTGTGGATGGGAGCGCCTGGAGATACTAAAGAAGCTTGATGGGGTAATCGATATCTATTTGCCCGACTTCAAATATTCTCAAGGCAAAATGGCCGCCAAATACTCATCGGGAGCAGAGACCTACCCCGAGATTACAAAACGAGCTCTTTTAGAAATGCACCGTCAGGTGGGGGTAGCAAAACCGGCTAGGGATGGCCTCATCTACAGAGGTTTAATGATCCGTCATCTGGTCATGCCAAACAGAGTCAGCGGGGCAAAGAAGGTAATAGAATGGATAGCAGAAAACCTTCCTAAAGATACCTATCTCAACATCATGTCCCAGTACCGGCCGGTGTATAAAGCCTTCGAGTATCCCCAGATCTCCCGGAGAATAACCCGGGAAGAATATAGTGAAGCCTTAGGATGGGCAAGGGAAGCAGGCCTCACAAATCTGGAGATTCAGGGATTCCCACCTTAAAAGAGGAGGTATAAGATGTGGCATCTAAGATTGAGGATGTGGCTTTTATTGATCATTTTATTTGCTATCCTCTATATGGTGGCAACTCTGATTGGAGTTACCATGGGAATTACCAATTTTTATTTTTACCTCTTCCTATCTCTACTCTTTATCTCCATCCAATACATGATTGGGCCGAAGATTGTGGAATGGACGATGAGGGTAAGATATATTAAAAGAGAGCAATCTCCTTATCTATACTCCATGGTTGAAGATTTAGCCAAAGATGCCGGGATTCCTATGCCAAAGGTAGGGATTGCTCAAATATCCATACCCAATGCCTTTGCCTTTGGAAGGAGATTGAAGGATGGGAGGGTCTGTGTTACTGAGGGCATTACGCGCTTATTGAATGAGGATGAACTAAGGGCAGTATTAGGACACGAGATAAGCCATCTAAAGAATAGGGATGTCTTGACCATTACTCTATTATCTGTGATTCCCATGATTCTCTATCGCATCGCCTGGCATTTCCTTTGGTTTGGTGGCGGAAGAAGGAGAGAGCAAAGGGCACATACCGCCTTAATCGGTTTAGCCGCCTTTTTCTTCTATTTTCTCACCAACCTCTTAGTCTTATATGCCTCACGTATCCGTGAATACTTTGCTGATAGAGGTTCGGTTGATTTGGGGAGTAAACCATCTTGGCTTGCCTCTGCCTTATATAAATTGGTCTATGGCTCAGCAAGGATGGATAGAGCGGTATTAAGAGAATCCGAGGGTCTAAAGGCATTCTTCTTGAATGACCCTTCTCGGGCAATAAGCGAGGTTCAGGAATTGAGGGAATTGGATTTAGATAGATCGGGAACGATAGATACCTATGAATTGGAAGCATTAAAGCGGAAGAGATTGAAACTGAGTTTTTCTGATAAACTATTAGAACTCTTAAGTACCCATCCCAATATGCTTAAGAGGATAAAGCAGTTAGCAAAGTATAGTTAAAAAGACAAAACCACTATCTTTTTAGATTTGGGGTTTTGAATGCCCGCCTCTAAAGGCGGGTTATTTGTCTCTCCTTAGAAAGTGTGGTAAAATATTTGGTGGGCAAGGAGGAGGAAGGGATGTATCGGGTAAGCGTAGAGGCTTCCTTTAGCGCCGCTCATAGCCTGAGGAAATATCCCGGCCGGTGCGAGAGCCTCCATGGGCATAACTGGAGGGTGGCGGTTACGGTGGGCTCTAAGAGACTGGATAGGGTGGGCATGGTCATGGACTTCTGGAAGCTAAAGAAGGGGCTCGCTGAGGTGCTCGATGAACTGGACCATAGATGCCTGAACGACCTTCCCTATTTTAAGAGATACAATCCCACCTCAGAGAATGTTGCCCGGTATCTCCATCAGAGGATGCGTCCCCGGCTGGGGACCTCGTTCAAGATAACCGTTTGGGAGACGGATACCTCCTGGGCGAGTTATGAAGAAGATTAGGAAGGCTGTGGTCCTTTTGAGCGGTGGTCTCGATTCTACTACCGCCCTCTATCAAGCCCGGGAGTGGGGCTTCCAATGCTTCTGCCTCATCTTCGATTATGGTCAGAGGCAGAGAAGAGAGATTGAGGCCGCAAAGAGGATCGCAAGAAGGGCAGGATGTAGATATCGGGTCGTTAGCTTCCGCCTTCCCTGGGGAGGAAGCGCCTTAATAGATAGAAGAAGGGCTCTTCCCAGGAAGCGGAGCCTGGAGGAGATCTCTCGCGGAATACCCCCTACCTATGTCCCTTCCCGAAATACCATCTTCTTGAGTTTTGCCCTATCCTATGCCGAGGTGATGGCCGCGGACTCCATCTTTATCGGAGCCCATGTGATGGATTCTAGCGGCTACCCTGACTGCCGGCCAGAGTATTTCCAGGCCTGGAAGAGAGTGGTGGAGGTAGGGACGAAGAGGGGAGTGGAAGGGAGGGGGATAGAGATCGTTGCCCCCCTGGTGGGGAAGAGCAAGGCAGAGATTATCAAGTTGGGGGTAAGGTTGAAGGTGCCCTACGAACTGACCTGGTCCTGTTACCAGGGGGGTAGAGAGCCCTGCCTCAAATGTGATAGTTGTCTCCTGCGGGCCAAAGGGTTCCGGGAGGCGGGAATAGAGGATCCACTAGTAAGGGGGGAAGATGAGGGCTGAGATCGCCGAGATCTTCTGGAGCATTCAAGGAGAAGGGATATTCTACGGCGCCAAGCAGATATTCATTAGATTCGCCTCCTGCAATCTGAGACCCAGATGCCTCTATTGCGATACCGGACCTTTCCCAAATGTCGAGGTTCTGGAATCTTCAGAGGTCCGGGAAAGGGTGGGGGATTTACTTCGCCTCTATGGCCCAGTCCATTCCATATCCCTGACCGGAGGGGAACCCCTTCTCTGTGCCGATTACCTTAAGGGGTTGATCCCCCTACTAAAAGATTTGAATCTCGTGATCTATCTGGAGACTAACGGGACCCTACCCCAGGAACTAAGGAAGGTCATTAATCTTGTGGATATCATCGCCATGGATATGAAGCTTCCCAGCTCCACTGGACTTTCCCCTTTCTGGGAAGAGCATAGAGAATTCTTGCAGGTGGGAAAAAAGAGAAGGATCTTTGTAAAGACGGTGCTAACCAGAGAGACCAATGGGCAGGACCTGGAGAAAGTGCTACGAATCATTGAGGAGGTTGATAGAGGCCTTCCCCTTGTCCTCCAGCCAGTGACAGCGATGAAAGGGATCGGGCCTCCTGATATAAAGACTCTCTTAGAGCTTCGGGAAAGGATAGGGAAGAGGCTAGAGTCTGTGAGGATAATTCCTCAGATACATAAGATAATGGGGGTGAGGTAAGATGAAACGAAGATCTTCCTATGAGGGGCTACAGGAGCACATCCGGGGGCTGAAGACCCCGGATATTGAGGTATGGAAGAATCAGTATCCGGACCGGGAATATACCATCCACTTAGAGGTTCCGGAGTTCACCTGTCTCTGCCCCAAGACCGGGCTTCCCGACTTTGCCCTCATCCACATCCGCTACATTCCGGATAAGTGGTGCATAGAGCTGAAATCCTTTAAGAGATACATCCTCTTCTATCGCCAACTGGGGATCTTTCACGAACATGTGGTCAATAGGATCCTGGAGGACTTCATCAAAGCCTCTCGTCCGCGCTGGGCCCAGGTAATGGGTGAGTTCAACATCCGGGGAGGGATCAGAACCACCGTCACCTGTGAGTATAAGAGGAAGGAGAAAAAAAGATGAAGGCCCTTCTCCACATCTGCTGTGCCCACTGCGCCATTTATCCTTTAGAGGAATTAAAGAAAGAGGGATTTGAAGTCTGCGGTTTCTTCTACAATCCCAATATCCATCCTTATCAAGAGTATCAAAGAAGGCGGGAAGCGGTGAGAGAATTTGCTGAAAGATCTAATCTCAGGATGATCTATCGGGATGAGTATGCCTTAGAGGATTGGTTTAGGTCGGTCGTCTTTCGGGAGAGTGAGAGGTGCCGCTACTGCTATTACTCTCGTCTAGAGATAGCGGCCCAGGTGGCTAAAAAGGGTAGATTTGACTACTTCACCACTACCTTACTCTACAGCAAGACCCAGAAGCATGGACTCATTAAGGAGGTAGGAAGTGAGGTGGCCAAAAAGCATGGGGTGAGGTTCTACTATCAGGACTTTCGCAAGGGATGGAAGGAAGGGATCAGGGAGATGGGGCTATACCGACAACAGTACTGCGGATGCCTCTATAGCGAGAAGGAGAGGTTCTGGAGATGAAGGTGGCAGATTTCGACTATCACCTACCAGAGGAGTTGATTGCCCAATACCCGGCCCCTATCCGGGACTCATCCCGCCTTATAGTCCTTGAGAGAAATACCGGGGCTTTAGAGCATACCACATTCTCTCATATCGTAAGTTACCTTAAGGCTGGCGATGCCCTGGTTCTAAACGATACCCGGGTAATCCCGGCCCGGCTTTTGGGGAGGAAGGCTGTTACTGGAGGAAGGGTGGAGATTCTACTCCTAAGAGAGGAGAAGGAAGGATGGGAAGTGCTCCTCAAGCCTCTAGCCAGGCTTGAGGTGGGGGCCGAGATTCTCTTGGGAAAGGGGGAGTTTTCGGGTAAGATTGTTGAGAAGAGAGAGGGTGGTAGGGGAGTAATTGAATTTTCTTATGGGGGTAACCTTAGAGAGAAGCTAGAAAGGTATGGCCTAACACCCCTTCCTCCCTATATAAGAAGGGAATCTAATCCTAGGGATAGAAAGAGATATCAGACGGTCTATGCCCGAGAGGAAGGTTCTGTTGCGGCACCGACCGCTGGCTTACATTTTACAGAAGAACTTCTTGATAGGATAGAGGAGAAGGGGGTGGCCATTGTCCCCATTACCCTTCATACGGGATGGGGAACCTTCCAGCCCATACGCAGTGAGGAGGTTGAGGGGCATAGAATGGATCCCGAGTTCTATGTAGTAAGTGAAACTTCTGCCTCTACCATCAATCGTGTTCGGGAGAGGGGAGGAAGGATTATCTCTATCGGAACCTCGACTGCGAGGGCCTTGGAGACGGTTGCTGAGAAGAATGGGGAAGTGAGAGCGGGTAGGGGAGAGACGGATCTCTTCATCTATCCTGGTTATAGATTTAAGGTTGTTGATCTCCTTTTAACCAACTTCCATCTGCCGGGGTCCACGCCTCTGATGCTGGTATCTGCTTTTGCCCGCTGGGAACTCATCCTCCGGGCCTACCAGGAAGCGATAGAGAAGAATTATCGCTTCTATAGCTACGGGGATGCCATGCTCATCTTATGATGAAGTTTGAGATAATCTATAGGGACAGAGATAGTAAGGCTAGGGTAGGGAGGATGACTATGCCTCATGGGATAGTCGAGACCCCGGCCTTTCTGCCCGTTGCCACTCAAGGGACCATCAAGTCCCTGACATCAGAAGAACTCTGTGGGATAGGGGTTCAGATAATATGCTGTAATACCTATCATCTCTTCTTGAGACCCGGGCATAGGACAATAGAGAAACTGGGTGGACTGCATAGGTTCATGCACTGGGAGCGGCCCATCCTCACGGATAGTGGTGGCTTCCAGGTATATAGTCTAAGCGATCTGAGAGAGGTGACTGATAAAGGGGTGAGGTTCAAGTCCCATCTCGATGGCCGGGAGCTCTTCCTCGGGCCGGAGGAGGCCATGGAGATTCAGGAGGCCCTTGGTTCAGACATCGCCCTGGTTCTGGATGAGTGCCCCCCTTATCCCACTACCTGGGAATATGCCCAGAACTCCATGAGGCTCTCCACCAATTGGGCAAAGAGGTGTAAGGAAATAAAGAAGGATAAAAAGCAGGCCCTCTTCGCCATTGTTCAGGGTGGGATGTATCCCGATCTGAGGGAGGAGAGTGCAAAGAGTCTGGTAGGGATAGGCTTCGCTGGCTACGCCATTGGGGGTTTAAGCCTTGGGGAAGAGAAGAAGGTGACCCAGAGGATACTCGAGCATACCCTATCCTTCCTTCCTGAAGAAGCACCGCGATATCTCATGGGGGTGGGCACACCAGAAGATATCCTAGAAGCCGTTAAGTTAGGGGTAGACCTCTTCGATTGTGTATTGCCCACCAGGAATGGCCGGAACGGGACGCTATTCACTAGTTCTGGAAAGATAGCCATTAAGAATAGTAAATTTAGAGAGGATGATTCACCAATCGATTCCGAATGCAGATGCTCTACCTGTGGCCACTATTCCCGAGCCTATCTGCGCCATCTCTTCTTGGCCAAGGAGATCCTAGCCTGCCGGCTGGCTACCTTACATAACCTATACTTCTATACCCATCTTATGGAGAAGATAAGGAGCGCAATAATAGAGGAAGGCCGGCCACGGGAAGGTCTAACAGACTGAAGATACAATTTTTATTATTAAATTCTTAAGAATTAGGAAAGAAAAGGGGAGGAGAG
>DLMW01000045.1:16119-16416 GCA_002478245.1 bacterium UBP18_UBA7526 | reverse complement strand
AAAGCCTTCCTGAGCGAGACCCCAGGTCCTTTCAAGAGACGGATGTTCGCCGATATGGAGACCTTCGGCATCGACTATAAAAAATACCAGGAAGAGAAGTAGTGAGGATTGCCATTATTGGTGCCGGAGCCATCGGATGTGTATTGGGAGGTTATTTAACAGAGGCTGGTGAGGATATAATTCTTATTGGGCATAGAGATCAGGTCTCTGCCATTAAAGAAAGGGGCCTTTCCATCGCTGGTATTCGGGGTAAGAAGAATATTGAGGTCAAAATAGAAGAAAATCTGACTGAGAAGC
>DLMW01000045.1:13953-16006 GCA_002478245.1 bacterium UBP18_UBA7526 | reverse complement strand
CTAGCCCGATTTAGTCCTCCTTACTGTTAAGACTCAGGATGTGGTAGAGGCTGCTACTCAATCCCAGTCCTTTATCTCTCAGGTCCCGATCGTCACTATGCAGAATGGGGTGAGAAGCGATCGATTATTGGCTCAGGTTATAGGAAAGGCAGATATCATTAATAGTGTTGTTCTCTTCGGAGCAACCTATCTCTATCCAGGCGAGGTGTTCCATAACTTTGAAGGAGAGATTATTATCGGTCGTGCCTCAGGAAAGAACGATAGCCAAGTTACTCAGGTCCAAGGAGTCTTAAATAAAGCCTTTCCTACCCGGGCTTCAGAGAATATCAGAGGGGTTCAGTGGTTGAAGCTCTTGCTCAATCTGAATAATGCCCTACCAGGAATAACAGGAGAGGAGATGCAGAAGACCTTTTCTATAGAGGGGATCTGTCGGATTAGCATTAGACTGATTAAGGAGGCCGTGGCAGTAATTGAGAAGGCAAAGATAGAATTAGAGCCCTTGCCTGATTTCCCGGTCTCTCGTTTAAAGGAACTTCTCTCTTTACCTTTAGCGGAGTCTGCCCATATCTACTCCCGAATCATGACCAGTCTGAGCCCCACCCCTCTACCTGGCTCTATCTTACAGAGTATCAGAAGGGATAAGTCAACAGAGATCGATTATCTCAATGGAGAGGTCACCTCTTTAGGTAAGAGATTTAAGGTTCCTACTCCTCTGAATACTAAGATAGTAGATTTGGTTCATCAAGTAGAGAAGAGTAAAAGATTCTATTCACCCCAAGAATTGATCAAGGAGGGGGCTTTATGATGAAATTTCCCAGGTTCCTGGTTACTGTTGATAGGGTGAGAGAGGAGTGTTTCCGGGGATATAAGAAAGGAGACCAATTTGAGTTCCGGGACTTTACCTATCCCCCGGAAGGTTTCTGCGCTGGGGCATTACATTCTATCTTTCCCGTAATGTATGCCATGACCTTTGGTGCCAAGTTCCCCTTTATGAAGGAGAAGGATACCATGTATACCACCTGTCCCGATGGGAGAAAGATTACCTTTAAGGTCCTCTGCCTACTAGAAGAAGAGCCCCTCCACATACCCTGTGAGCGGCCAGTAGAGTTAGAGATAGAGGTGGCAGAGGTAACGGGAAAGTGTTTCTATAAGTATAAGAAGGGCGATAAGTTTAGAGTAAAAGGCATCAGCACCCCTTCCCGGTTCTGCGGGGCGGCCTACTCTACCCTCTTTCCCGTAATCTTCAACCTGAACTTTGGTGGAGCCTATCCCTTTGAGAAGGATCCCAACGCCATCTCCACTACTACCTGCCCTGATGGAGGGTATGTGAGGTTTAAGACAAAGAGGATAATGAAGAAGTGAGAAGGGCGGTCATTACTGGTCTGGGGGTTTTATCCCCCAATGGCATCGGAAAGGAGAACTTCTGGGATGCCTTGGTGAATGGGAAGAATGCTATCCATAGGATTACTCTCTTCGATGTCTCCCAGTTTAATTCCCAGATGGCGGCCTGGGTAGAGGACTTCGATCCCAAGGCCTTTGGCCTGAAGGAAGAGGAGATTGAAAGGATGGATAGATATGTCCAGTTCGCCTTGGCAGGGGCAAAGATGGCTCTGGAGGACTCCGAACTTGACTTGGAGAAAGAGAATAAGGAAAGGATAGGGGTCTCCTTGGCCAACGCCATCTGCGGGACGAGGTTTATGGAAGAGGAGTTCCTTAGGGTTACAGATAAGGGCAAGAAGCCCATCGATCCCTCTTTGGTTCGTCCCTATCTCTACGATGCCTCGATGTTCAATACCCCCTCTGTGGAGATCTCGGCCCTCTATGGCACAAAGGGGGTCTGTAATACCATCTCTACCGGTTGCACTGCCGGGACAGACTCTGTTGCCTATGCCTATGAGAGCATCCAGGAGGGGGAGACAGATATCATGATTACCGGCGCCACAGAGGCCCCTTTAACCCCCATTACCATTGCGGCCTTCGATGTCATTGGTGCCATCTCAAAGAGAAGCCATGACCCGGAGCACGCCTCCCGACCCTTTGATAAGGAGAGGGA
>DLMW01000045.1:13439-13691 GCA_002478245.1 bacterium UBP18_UBA7526 | reverse complement strand
CCCATGGGTTAGACATCGCCCAGGCGATTAGGATAGCCATGGAGGAAGCAAGGATTAGACCAGAGGATATCGGCTACATCAATGCTCACGGAAGCTCTACCCAACAGAATGACTTAGCGGAGACCAACGCCTTCAAGACCGCCCTAGGAGAAGTAGCCCATAAGATCCCCATAAGTTCTCTGAAGTCCATGATCGGCCATCCCTTAGCAGCAGCAAACTCCGTTGAACTGGTAGCCTGCGCTCTAATCTTTG
>DLMW01000045.1:6129-13131 GCA_002478245.1 bacterium UBP18_UBA7526 | reverse complement strand
CTCCTCCTATCCCTTTCAACTAGCGGGTGAGATAAAGGAACTGAAGATGCCTCCCTGCTTCTCTCCCAGGCTATTGAGAAAACTGGATAGGTTCTCTCATCTCTCTCTGATGACTACAGAGGAGGCAATTCAGGATGCAAAATTAAAGCTATCAGAAGAGAACTTAGAGAGGGTGGGGATTATCATCGGCAACCTCTTGGGAGGCTGGCAGTTTGCGGAGACGGAGTTAAGAGACCTTCATCTACATGGAGTGAAGGAGGTGAGCTCCTATCAGGCAACGGCCTGGTTTCCCGCTGCCCCCCAGGGGGAGATCTCCATCTACTATAAGACAAAAGGGTATAGCAAGACCATTGTTGCTGATCGGGCAAGCGGTCTGGCAGCCCTTGGCTATGCCTTTAGAACAGTGAAAAATAACAAAGCGGATGTCATCCTTGCTGGAGGCTGTGAGGCACCTATCACCCCCTATGCTCTCTTGTGCTGTTCTACATCAGGAGAACTGGCCAAGGAATCCTATCGGCCATTCGATAGAGAAAGGGATGGCTATATCATCGCTGAAGGGTCGGGGATTCTAGTCTTGGAGGAAAGGGAGCATGCCCTCAGACGCCAGGCACCTATCTATGCTGAAGTAATAGGATACGGGACGACAAGCGATGGCTATCATCCGGTAAAATGTGCTCCAGATGGGAAGGAACTTGCCCGGGCAATAAGGATGGCCCTGGATCAGGGAGGGGTTAAGCCAGATGAAATAGACTATATCTCACTCGATGGGGCAGCTACTAAGGAAGGCGATAGGACAGAGACCATGGCCCTCAAAGAGGTCTTCAAAGAAAAAGCATCCCAGATACCGATGAGTGCTCCGAAATCCATGATAGGAAACCTTTTGGGAGCCTCAGGTGCTGTAGATCTAATTACTGCCCTTCTTACTATGAAAGAAGGCACTATTCTTCCCACCATAAATTATGAGAACCCGGATCCAGAATGCGATCTGGACTATATTCCCAATAGAGCAAGGGGAAAAGAGGTGAGAAATGCTCTGGTTATTTCCCGGGGGAGAGGAGGAATAAACAGTGCACTTCTAGTTAAGAAAGTGTAGTAACCAGTTAACAGTAACCAGCAAAGCCATAGAATATCAGTATAGACGCCAGACAAGCTGGCTAAATTCTTCACAGTGCTCAGAATGCAGAACATGGCTTCGACTGAGCTCAGCCGAAGTCCAGAATGAGAATTCAGAAGGTCAGAGCATCGGATTAACTGTAGATGAAGGCCATCTGGATATCCGGTAATCAGGGACTAGGACATCCGGATATCAGGATATCAGGAACATCTTCTGAAAGGTCTTTGTCCCGGATTTCCGGATCACCTGATTCCCCAGTCCCGGATATCCGGGTAACCGGATAGCCTTACTTCTATAATTTCTGACCCTCTGATAACTGACCCTCTCCATCTGATAATCTGGTTATCTGATGCTCTTTTACTGTAAACTGGTTACTGGTTACCTCGAGCGTAGCGAGGAATAAGATGCCGAGAAGAGAGAGAATAAGAATAAGATTGAAGGCCTATGACCACCGGCTCCTGGATCAGTCTGCCCAGGAGATCCTTCAGACAGCGAAGCGGACCGGTGCCAAGGTCTCTGGCCCCATTCCCCTACCAACCAAGATCTCAAAGTACACTGTCCTGCGTTCTCCCCATGTAGATAAGAAGTCGCGGGAACAGTTTGAGATGAGGATCCATAAGAGGCTTCTGGATATCCTGGAACCAACCCCCAAGACCATAGATGCCCTGATGAGGCTCGACCTTCCCGCTGGGGTAGATGTAGAAATAAAGCTATAAGCCTCAATAGTTTACAGTTAACCGTTTTTTACCGTAAACGGTAAACCCCGTAAAAAGGATTTCTAACGGGGTAAACCGTTAACCTTAAGTACAAAGATCACCCCGAACGGAGTGAGGCATGAAGGGAATCTTAGGAAAGAAGATCGGTATGAGCCAGATATATGATGAGGGGGGAAGGAGCATCCCAGTCACCCTCATCCAGGCCGGTCCCTGCCTCGTTACCCAGATTAAGGAGAAATCTATCCAGCTCGGCTTCGCTAGAGCGAAGAGAGCCCAAAAGCCTCTCAGAGGACACCTGGCAAAGGCCAAGGTAGAGCCGGTTAGGATATTGAGGGAAATTCCTATCTCTGGTAATGAGAAGTATACCCTCGGCCAGGAGATCAAGGTGGATATCTTTAAGGAAGGGGATTATCTCGACATCACCGGGATAAGTAAGGGGAAGGGATTTGCCGGGTTTATGAAGAGATGGGGGTTTGCTGGTGGGCCAGCCTCCCACGGTTCCACATCCCATAGGAGGGCGGGTTCCATTGGTAGTGGTAGCGCCTTCCCCTCAAGGGTGCGGAAGGGAAAGAGGATGCCGGGGAGGATGGGGAGGGATAGGGTCACGGTTCAGAACCTAAGGGTGATGAAGGTGGAACCAGAGAGGAACCTCCTATTGGTAAAGGGAGCCGTACCAGGAGCAAGGGAAAGCTATCTCATAATCAAGGAAGCCCTGAAGAAAAGGTGATCGGGTTACTCTGGTATCCTGCGACAGAAAGGAGCAATAAGTGCCTAAGTTAGACCTTCATAATATAGAGGGAGAGAAGATAGGAGAGGTCTCTTTAAGCAGTAAGGTATTCGGGGTGAAGGTGAAGGAGGCTCTTCTCTATGAGGCGCTAAAGGCTCAAGCTTCTTCCCGGAGGAGGGGAACCGCCTCCACCAAGGAGAGGGGCGAGGTGAGAGGTGGGGGAAGGAAGCCCTGGAGGCAGAAGGGAACGGGAAGGGCTAGGGCAGGCTCCATCCGCTCCCCAATCTGGAAGGGAGGGGGGACGATATTCGGTCCCCACCCCAGGGACTACTCCTACTCTCTTCCCAAGAAGGCGAGGAGGAAGTCCCTAAAGATGGCCCTCTCTAGCAAGTTCAAGGAGAAGAAGATCCTGATCCTGGATAGAATGGATTTAGGAGAGGCCAAGACAAAGAGGATGGCCAGTATATTGGCTAAACTAAGAAGCGGCAGAAAGCCTTTGCTCATCGTTGAAGAGAAGAACGAGATGGTTCGCCGCGCGGCACGCAATATTGAGGGGGCGAAGGTACTGTCACCGAATTCTTTGAACCTCTACGACCTATTGAACCAAGATAGATTGATCCTTACTAAAGAGGCCCTAACGAGATTAGAGGAGAATCTGACCCGTTAGACAAGTAATAAAGGAGGTCTAATGGGATGAGAAGTCCCTACGATATCATAAAGGCTCCCCTGATAACAGAGAAGAGCACCATAGAGAAGGAGAAAGAGAATAAGTATACCTTCCTTGTCGATAGAGAGGCAAATAAGGATGAGATTAAGAGAGCAATTGAGGAGATATTCAAGGTAAAGGTCTTAGCGGTCAATACCTCCTATCTGAGGGGTAAGCTAAAGAGGGTGGGCAGGCATAGCGGCAAGACCCCGGATGTGAAGAAGGCCATCCTCACCCTGAAGGAGGGGGAGAAGATAGAGATATTTGAGGGAACCTGAGACGTGAATCCCATAGATTCCAAAGGAGGAACTTTTTCTAACGTTCTGTTTTCGGGAGTGAATCATGGGGATTAAGAAATATAGGCCGACTACCCCATCGAGAAGGTCGCTAATTGGGCTAACCTTTGGAGAACTCACTTTAGGCCAGAAGCCCTACAAGCCCCTCCTCAAGTCCTTAAAAGAGAGAGCGGGGAGGGGTAGGGAGGGAATGATTACCGTACGCCGGAGGGGAGGAGGCCATAAGAGAAGATATCGCCTCATTGACTTTAAGAGAGATAAGTTTGGTGTCCCCGCCAGGGTGGTCTCCATTGAGTATGATCCCAACCGTACCTCCTGCATCGCCCTATTATCCTATAGGGATGGGGAGAAGAGATATATCATTGCTCCTCAGGGTTTGAAGAAGGGGGATGAGGTAGTATCTGGTGAGGATGTTGATATCAGGATTGGGAACTCTTTACCCCTCAAGAATATCCCCCTCGGGACCACCATCCATAATATTGAGCTTACCCCAGCAAGAGGCGGGCAGTTAGCCCGGGGAGCGGGCACCTTTGCCCAGGTCTTGGCCAAGGAGGAGAGGTATGCCGTCCTTCGCCTCTCTTCCGGAGAGATAAGGAGGGTCCTCTTAGACTGCCTGGCAACCATCGGTCAGGTGGGGAACGTCGACTGGGGAAGTATCTCCTTGGGAAAGGCAGGAAGGTCCCGCTACTTTGGACAGCGTCCCAAGGTAAGAGGAGTGGCCATGAACCCGGTTGACCATCCCATGGGAGGTGGCGAGGGCAAATCGTCTGGAGGCCGGCACCCGACCACGCCCTGGGGCAAACCCGCCAAGGGACATAAGACGAGGAAGAAGAAGTCCTCTGATAGGCTCATCATCCAGAGGAGGGAATAATGGGTAGATCGAGAAAGAAGGGACCCTTTGCTAGTGCCAAATTATTGAAGAAGGTCGAGGCCATGAATAAGACCGGAAAGAAGGCTGTGATCAAGACCTGGTCTCGTTCCTCTAGCATATTCCCCCAGATGGTAGGCCATACCTTCGCGGTCTATAATGGGAAGAGATTCATCCCGGTCTACATCACAGAGGAGATGGTGGGCCACAAGCTAGGTGAGTTCTCACCCACCAGGATATTCCGGGCCCATGGGGCCCATACAGAGAGGGTAACCGCTATTAAGTGAGGTAAGGGATGGAGGCAAAAGCCTCAGCAAGATTCGTCAGGATCGCTCCCCGCAAGGTGAGGAGGGTTCTGGACCTCATCAGGGGCAAGGGAACTGGAGAAGCACTGAGTATCTTAAAGTTTACCCCTGGCGCCGCTTCACCTATTATAGAGAAGCTCCTGAAGTCTGCTTTGGCCAACGCCAAGGTGAAGGAGGGTCTCTACATTGCCCAGGCGAGATGCGATCAGGGTCCTACCCTTCCTAGGTGGATGCCCCGGGCCTTTGGAAGGGCGACCAAGATAAGGAAGAGAACAAGCCATATCACCATTCTATTGAGAGAGAAGCCGACAGCAGAAGTAAAAAGTAACAATTAAATTGTAACTTTTTAGGAGAAAAGATGGGACAGAAGGTTCATCCCGAAAGTTTGCGGATCGGGATAGGAAAGGACTGGAAGAGTAAGTGGTTTGCCAAAAAGAAGGATTATGGTGCCCTACTATTAGAAGACTTTCACATTCGTAGGTTCATAAAGGAGAGGCTCCATCATGCTGGGATCTCTAAGATCGAGATCTATCGAGCCGGGAAGAGGCTAAGGATCAATATCTTTGCTGCCCGCCCTGGGATCGTCATTGGGAGAAAAGGGGCGGAGGTGGAGAGGTTAAAGGAGGATCTGGCTAAGATAACGGATAAGGAGGTCTATCTCAACATCCAGGAGGTAGAGACCCCTTTCTTAGATGCCCAGCTTGTGGCAGAGAGCGTTGCCCTCCAACTTGAAAAGAGGGTTGGCTTCCGCCGGGCCATGAAGCAGATGGTGGAGAATGCCTTAGAGGCGGGAGCCAAGGGGATAAAGATTGCCTGTAGCGGTCGTTTGGGAGGGGCAGAGATCGCCAGAATAGAGTGGTATAGAAAAGGAAGGGTTCCCTTGCATACCTTAAGGGCAGATATCGATTATGGGTTCAGTGAGGCCCACACAACCTATGGAAGGATCGGGGTAAAGGTCTGGATATTTAAGGAAGAGACTAAAGAGGGAAGAAGAAAAGAAGACGAAGAGTGAATAATTATGCTCATGCCCAAGAGAGTAAAACATAGGAAGCAGCAGAGGGGGAGGATGAAGGGGAAGGCCTTCTGTGGTTCGAGAGTGAGCTTTGGGGAGTATGGCCTCCAGGCCCTGGAGCCCTCCTGGGTAACCAGCCGTCAGATAGAGGCTGCCCGGGTAGCCCTCACCCACTTCATCAAAAGGGGAGGGAAGATCTGGGTTAGGGTCTTCCCTGATAAACCAGTGACCAAGAAGCCCCTTGAGACCAGGATGGGAAAGGGGAAGGGGGCCCCTGAGATCTGGGTGGCGGTGGTCAAGCCAGGCAGGATGCTATTCGAACTGGCTGGGGTATCGGAAGCAATGGCCCAGGAGGCCATGGATAGGGCTGCCCGCAAGCTGCCCTTGAAGACGAAGTTCGTTCAGAGAAGATAGGATGGCCAAGAGAGAGGACTACCGAGAATTGAGCATCCCGGAACTTGAGGTAAAGATTCTGTCTCTAAAAGAGGAGCTATTCAACCTCAAGATGAAGAAATCCACCGGACAACTGGCCAATCCCTTAGCCATTCGCCACTTAAGGAGGGAGATCGCAAGGGCCAAAACCATCCTAAAGGGGAGAAAAGGTGAGAAAGAAGAGAGTGGGAAGAGTAGTCAGTAACAGGATGGATAAGACGGTAGTGGTCAGGGTAGAGAGAACCTTTCGCCATCCCTTATACGGCAGGGTAATAAAGGCCGCTAAGCGCTTCAAGGCCCATGATCAGAGGAATGAATGTAGGATCGGAGATAGGGTAGAGATTGTCGAGACCCGGCCTCTCTCTAAGGATAAGAGGTGGCGAGTAGTCCGCATCTTGGAGAAAGCTAAATGAAAGGGGCGAAGCAAGAATTAGTAAAGTAGAAAAGAAGAGCGAGGAGAGATGATCCAGGAGAGGACTGTCTTAGAGGTTGCGGATAATACTGGGGTGAAAAGGGTTATGTGTATCAGGGTCCTGGGTGGGAGCAAGAGAAGGTATGCCCGAATTGGGGATATCATCGTGGCTAGCGTCAAGGAGGCCATCCCCACCAGTGAGATAAAGAAGGGATCCGTGGTGCGGGCGGTCATCGTGCGTACGAAGAAAGAGAAGAGAAGATCGGATGGCTCCTACATAAGGTTCGATGAGAATGCCTGTGTTTTGATCAATGTTCAGGGAGAGTTATTGGGAACCAGGATCTTTGGGCCAGTAGCCAGTGAGCTGAAGGAGAAGTTCGCCAAGCTCGTCTCCCTCGCCCCAGAAGTCGTCTA
>DLMW01000045.1:3227-5955 GCA_002478245.1 bacterium UBP18_UBA7526 | reverse complement strand
AGCAATGGGTTTTAGAATAAGGAAGGGAGATAAGGTAAGGATCATCGCTGGGGAGGAGCGGGGGAAGGAGGGGAAGGTCCTCTGCCTCTTTCCCGAGGAAGGGAAGGTGCTCGTTCAGGGCCTTAACTTCGTAAAGAGACACACCAGGCCTAGGGGCGAAGGAAAGCCTTCTGGGATCGTAGAGAAGGAGGCTCCTTTAGCCATCTCAAACGTTATGCTCATCTGTCCCAGATGTAATCAGCCCACCAGGATAGGATATAAAGTAGTGGAGAAGGGGAAGAAATTGAGGGTCTGCAAGAAGTGCGGGGAAACCATAGACAGAGAGTAAAGTCAATTAACAACCGATCTTACGTTATATGCTGAAGGGCTGCGTCCTTCGATTTTTCTAGAGGACGAGGTAGAATGGCCAGGCTGAAGGATAGATATAAAAAAGAGATCGTGCCCCTTTTGATGAAAAGGTTTAACTATACCAACCCCTATCAGGTTCCCAAGATAGAGAAGGTGGTAATCAATGTGGGAATGGGGAAGGCCCTAAGCGATCCCAAATTATTGGATGCTGCCGTAGAAGAACTTGCCCAGATTACCGGCCAGAGACCCTTGATCACCAAAGCAAAGAGGGACATCGCTTCCTTCAAGCTGAGGAAGGGAGCGAAGATTGGGTGTAAGGTGACCCTGAGAAGGGAGAGGATGTACGAATTCCTGGATAGACTCTTAAACGTCGCCCTACCTAGGATAAGGGACTTCAGGGGCCTCTCCCCAGACTCCTTCGATGGAAAGGGGAATTATACCATTGGGATAACGGAACAGATCGTATTTCCCGAGATAGACTATGATAAGGTATCCCTTATCCATGGCCTGGATATTACCATTGTAACTACCACAGAATCGAATGAGGAGGCAAGGGAGCTCCTCTCTGCCTTCGGTTTCCCCTTTAGACGCGAATAAATTCGCGACCTATCGGAAATATTATACAGAAAGAAATACGAACAGAGTGAGTTATGGCCAAGAAGTCCTGGATAGCAAAGCAGAAGAGGGAACCAAAGTATAAAACCCGCGCATATAATAGGTGTCAGATCTGTGGAAGGAGAAGGGGTTATATGAGGGAGTTCAAGATCTGTCGCATATGCTTCAGAAAGCTAGCCAGCGAAGGCCAGATTCCCGGAGTAACAAAATCTTCCTGGTAATAAGCGAATCAAAAAGCGGGTCCTGCCTCGGCATTCTCTCTTCGTGGGCCCCTCCGCCCGGTGTGGATCCTCCCACTCATAGAGATCTGCCGAGTCACCCGCTTGTCGCGGTCAAAAAAGAGGAGCAAAAAGATGACCGTAACTGATCCCATCGCTGAGATGCTCACCAGGATCAGAAACGCCAATGAGGCAAAGAAGGATAGGGTGGATATCCCTTCTTCAAAGATGAGGCAGGAGATCGCCCGGATTCTAAAAGAGGAGGGCTACATTAAAAACTATCGGGTAATCTCGGATCGGAGGCAGGGAATACTGATGATCTATCTCAAGTATACCTCAAAGAAGGAGAGGGTGATTAGTGGCCTGGAGAGGATTAGCAAACCCAGCCTGCGACACTATGCTAAGGCGAGTGAAGTCCCCAGGGTTTTGGGTGGATTGGGTGTGGCCATACTCTCTACTTCTCAAGGGATCATGACGGATAGAGAGGCGAGGAAGAGGAGAATCGGAGGAGAGGTCATCTGTCACGTCTGGTAGGACGCGAATATTCGTGAATAAACATAGACGCTACCTGCTAATTAGCGACAATTCGCCTGCCAGCGAAGGGGGTAGAAAGATGTCGCGGGTGGGAGAAAGACCCATCATTATACCAGAAGGAGTGAAAGTCCAGATAGAAGGTGATATCTTTACCTGCGAGGGAGCGAAGGGAAGGTTAAGGGGAAAGGTTCCTCCGGGCATGACGGTAGAGCTGAAAGAGGACAGAATCATAGTCAAGAGGCCTTCCAGTGAGAAATCCCATAAATCCCTCCACGGCCTTTCCCGCTCCCTCTTAGCCAATATGATCAAAGGGGTGAGCAAAGGTTTCCAGAAGTCCCTGGAGATTATTGGGGTGGGCTATAAGGCTAGCCTAAAGGGTGATAGACTCATCCTATCCTTAGGCCTCTCCCATCCCGTAGAGTTCCCCATCCCCAAGGGGATAGAGCTAAAGGTGGAGAAGGGGACCCAGATTACTATCTCTGGTACGGATAAGGGGTTGGTGGGCGAGACCGCTGCTAACATCCGGGCCCTCAAGCCACCTGAGCCCTATAAGGGAAAGGGGATTAGATATAGGGGAGAGTATATAAGACGTAAGGTAGGAAAGGCAGCGGTCACTGGACCGGTGGGAACCTAAGACGCAAACTGTCAAATTTTTTGGAGTCAATAGAGTATGGTTATAAAGAAAGAACTGGCCAGGGAGAGAAGGCATAAGAGAGTGAGGAAGAGGATCCTGGGTACTCCCAAGAGGCCACGCCTGGTAGTCTATAGGAGTCTCAACCATATCTATGCCCAGATCATAGACGATCTCAAGGGTGAGACATTGGCCAGCGCCTCCAGCCTCTCCCAGGAGCTAAGGAGTAAGATTGAAAAGGGTGGGAACATAAAGAGTGCCTATGCTGTGGGAGAACTCCTGGCGAGAAGCGCCCAGAAGAAGAGGATCGAAAGGATCGTCTTCGATAGGGGAGGATACAAGTACCATGGAAGGGTGAAGGCCCTGGCAGAGGGGGCGAGAA
>DLMW01000045.1:0-3064 GCA_002478245.1 bacterium UBP18_UBA7526 | reverse complement strand
ATGGAACGAGTGAGGAAGGAATTAGAGAAAAGGATAGAAGGGAAAAAGGAAGAGGAACTGATCGAGAGAGTGGTCTCCATCAATCGGGTCTCTAAGGTAGTTAAAGGGGGGAAGAGGTTCTCCTTCTCAGCCTTAGTAGTAATGGGCGATGGCAAGGGTAGGGTGGGGATAGCCTTGGGCAAGGCAAATGATGTCTCAGAGGCCATCAGAAAAGGTCATGAGAAAGCAGAGAAGAATATGATTACCGTCCCCCTTAAAGGAAGGACCATTACCCATAAAGTCATAGGAGAGTTTGGGGCGGGAAAGGTTCTCCTTAAGCCCGCTTCGCTGGGCACTGGGGTGATTGCTGGGGGTCCGGTTCGGGCAGTAGTTGAGGCCTGTGGGATAAAGGACATCCTGACCAAGTCTTTAGGGAGTTCCAATCCCCATAATATGGTGAAGGCCACCCTCCTTGCCCTCTCTAATCTAAAAGAGCCCAAGGAGGTCGCCTGCCTGCGAGGGAAGAAAGAGGAGGAGATCCTCTGAAAGGCAGGAGTGAAGAAGATAAAGATAACCTTGATCCGGGGCCTGGCTGGGAAGAAAGAAAGGCAGAGAAGAACTATCAAGGCCCTTGGCTTGAAGAAGATAGGCTCCTCTGTAATAAGAAAGGATAACCCCCAGATAAGGGGAATGATGGATAGCGTATCCCATATGGTGAGGATAGAAGATGTTAAACCAGTTAAGAGCGCCAAGGGGGAGTAAGAGAAGGCCCAAGAGGGTGGGAAGGGGCAGATCCTCTGGACATGGGAAGACCTCTACCCGGGGCCATAAGGGACAGAAGGCACGCAGTGGAGGAGGGGTGAGGCCAGGCTTTGAGGGAGGGCAGATGCCCCTCTCCCGTCGGCTCCCCAAGAGGGGCTTTACTAATATCTTTAGGAAAGAATATGCCATCCTGAATGTTGAAGAGCTTGAGCAGAGGTTTAAGGCCGGGGATGAGATTACACCGGAAGTCCTAGTCAAGAGGGGTCTGGTAGGAAAGAGGGAGAGGATAAAGATCTTGGCTGAAGGGAAGCTGACTAAGGCAATAAAGGTGAGGGCCCATGCCTTCTCTAAAGAAGCAGAGAGAAAGATAAAAGGGGTCGGGGGAGAAGTAATCAAATGTTAAAGGCCTTCCGGGATGCTTTCAGGATACCAGAGTTAAAGAAGCGTATTCTATTCACCTTTGCCCTACTCATTGTCCATAGGATAGGGTGTCACATCCCAATCCCAGGGATTGATGGAGCGGCTCTCAGTCAGTTCTTCGCTGAAGCGAGAGAGACCCTGCTCACTTTCTTCGATATGTTTACGGGAGGAGCATTGGGAAGGGCGACCATTTTCGCCTTGGGCATCATGCCCTACATTACCGCCTCCATTGTCTTCTCTCTTTTGATCCCTATCAGCCCCAAGCTCGAGAAACTCCAGAAGGAAGGGGAGGCGGGAAGGAGGAAGATTAATCAGTATACCAGATACGCCACAGTCCTCATCTGCTTCATCCAATCCCTCCTCCTCACCTTCTGGCTTCAGGGTCTGAGGACAGAGACTGGGGTGGCGGTGGTTTCCTCACCCGGCCTTCCCTTTCAGTTGGTAACGGTCTTAACCATGACCGCTGGAACTATCTTCATCATGTGGCTTGGGGAACAGATCACAGAGAAGGGGATTGGCAATGGGATCTCTTTGCTAATATTTGCTGGGATCGTTGCCCGCCTCCCTCAGGCAGGCATCCAGACTGCAACAGAGTTACAGAAAGGAGTAATCTCTCCCATGAAACTGGTCTTCATGCTCGCCCTTATGGCCTTGGTCATTGCCGGAATAGTGGTCATCACTGAGGGCCAGAGGAAGATCCCGGTACAGTATGCCAAGAGGATCGTGGGGAGGAGGATGTATGGAGGGCAGAGCACCTTCATTCCCATAAGGGTCAACACCCCGGGGGTCATCCCCATTATATTTGCCTCCTCCGTCCTCATGTTTCCGGCCACCATCGCCACCTTCACCAGATTAGAGTTTATGGAGAAGATTGGGGTATGGCTCTCCCCAGGACATCTTCTTTATTCCATTTTATATGGTATCTTAATTGTCTTCTTCTGTTACTTCTATACCGCCATGATCTTCAATCCTCTCGATTTGGCAGACAATATGAAGAGGTATGGGGGCTTCATCCCTGGGATAAGGCCGGGGAGGCCAACCAGTGAGTTCATTGAGCGCACCCTCTCCCGCCTTACCTTAGCCGGGGCCATAGCCCTGGTAGTCATCGCCCTCCTCCCAGACATAGTTAATACCAGGCTTGGGGTCTCCTACCTTCTGGCTGGCTTCTATGGAGGGACCGGGATGCTCATCGTGGTGGGGGTGGCTTTGGATACTGTGAAGCAGATTGAGAACCACCTCTTAATGCGCCACTACGAAGGCTTCCTAAAGAAGGGGAAGATAAAGGCTAGGTTCTGATGCGTATAATACTGCTCGGTCCTCCTGGGGCAGGGAAGGGGACCCAGGCCAAGGTTCTGACTAAGAGACTGGGTATTCCTCATATCTCAACTGGGGATATCCTGCGCCAGGCTGTTTTGGAAGAGACCCCTTTAGGATTGAAAGCCAAGGGATATATGGATAAGGGCCATCTGGTCCCCGATAATTTAATTATAGATCTTATCAAAGAGAGGATGAAGAGAGAGGACTGTAAGAAGGGGTTCTTACTCGATGGTTTTCCCCGCACCATGCCCCAGGCCCAGGCCTTGGAGAAGATATCTAGTATCGATAAGGTCCTCAATCTAAAGATAGAGGATGATGTGGCCATGGAGAGGCTATCCGGGAGAAGGACCTGTAAGAGATGTGGGTTCCTGTACCACCTTATCTATATCCCTCCCAAAAGAGCGGGGATATGCGATAGGTGTGGGGGGGAGTTAGTCATCCGGGATGATGATAGAGAAGAGGCTGTCTTGAAGAGGTTAGAGGTCTATAGAGAAGAGACCCGACCTTTAAGCAAATACTATGAGAAAAAGGGACTCTTAGTCATTATTGATGGCGGGAGAAAAAAAGAAGCGGTTCTTAAAGACCT
>DLMW01000003.1:19776-20746 GCA_002478245.1 bacterium UBP18_UBA7526 | reverse complement strand
CCTTCAAGAAGATGACCAGTTCCGAGACCTTCATGATGTCCGAGATGGTCTGGGCGCTGAGCCTTAAGGCCTCCTTGAGGTCTGGGGCAGTCGGTATCTCCCGGGCTGCCCAGAAGAGGGCGAAGAGATCTGGGAGAGAGAGTTTCTTATATGCCTCAGCGAGCCTCTCCCCATACTCTGGGAGATATCTCCTCAGCTCCCCCTCCAGATCATATCTCCCTCCTGGTACAAACTCTTCCTGGGGAGCAGCGAGTGCATCGCTGATCTGCCTATTCAATAGTCTTCCCAAGACCAGGGCCCCTATTATACCCAAGACAACAAAGAACGCGCCGAGCATAATATGCTGATTCCTAATGTCGGCTGACTTTTCTTTGAGGCGCGCAGTGGTAAACCCAATGCGCACCGCTCCCACGGGCGCCGCCTTTAATTCGGGAACCTTAATAGGGATAATAGTATCGTAGAGAGTCTCTTCTTTCTCTACCTGGATCCTCTCCATCTTGGGGGCCAGGGTGATCTTGATGGATTCCCTCAATAGTCTGTCGATGGAGGAGAAGGCCTCCTTACTTAAGGTGGTTGAGCGGCTGCGGGCCATGGTGCGGCCCTCATCATCGTAGATGGCAACATAGGCAATATCTGGATCCTTTTTAATCACCTCTTCCACCGCACTCCCCAAGGCGACGTAATCCTTCCTTAAAAGTTGTTCCTCATTGCTCATGGCCAAGACCTCGGAGTGGTCCTTTGCCCTGGCCTTCAGGGCCGGTTCCATCCCCTGTTCTTCCCGTCTGATAGTAACCCAGGTCACGGCAACCATAATGATGATGATCAGGGCAACGACAAGGATGATGAGCTTATCCTCTAATCTCAGGGTAAACCCTTTCTTGATCGGAAACATATCTCCCTAGCCTCTGGATCTCCCGGCTTGACTTTTAACGCTTTTGGGAAACTTTCTTTTGCTTCTTGATATCTCCTC
>DLMW01000003.1:16118-19578 GCA_002478245.1 bacterium UBP18_UBA7526 | reverse complement strand
CCGATGGCCGCATCGTACTGGCCAAAGTTATAGTATTTAATCCCCTGGTCTATGAGATCCTTTCCCGTTATCACTCGTTCTGGTTTGGATGGTCCTAAGATCTCATTCGTCTTCTCCAGAAGTTCTTTTACCTCTTTCGCCTCTGGCCTGATCTTCAGGGCTTTCTGGAATTCCTCTCTTGCCTCCGGGAATCTCCCTTCGTTGTAGTGAGCTACCCCTTGGTTATAGTGGAGGGTGAAGAGCGCTTCCTGAACCTTTCCTTTCTTACTATAATTGGGTTCTATCTCTAAGGTCTTTTCATACTCCTTAATCGCCTCCTGGGGCTTATTAATGCTTTCATAGTAAACCCCCAACTGGTAATGAGCCTCAGTGATGCGGGGATTTATCCTGACCACTTCTCTAAACTCATCAGCCGCCATGCCCAGATAACCCGCCTTCATATAGAGAAAGGCAAGCTGCCAGTGGGCCTGGGTATCGTCCGGGTTCTGAGCAATCGTCTCCTTAAGCGATTGTTCCGTAATCGGCCTAGTCGTCTTTCTAATCTCCCCATAACAATTCTGTAGCCAAATACTGGTTCGCGCCCCGGTATCTCCTAATTCAATGGCCTTCTCTAATTCCCGGGCCGCCTCTCTATATTTCCTCTCTTCATAATACTTATAGCCTAAATCCCTATGTCTTTTTGCCTGCCAACTTAAAGAGTAGCTAGGGGAGGCTATGATAAGCAACATAAGTGTAAGAATTAAACCACTCCTCATTAATCTTTCCCTCATTTTTTACCTCTCTTTTTAGACTCGGTCTTAATAACTTCTGGGGTGAGAGAGGATTCTTGGGGAGGAGATATTGCCTCTCTCATCTCTGGGACCTCTTCTGGCCTTATCTCCCTTCCCGCCATTACGATATGTGGGGTGAGGAAGAAGAGATACTCCACCTTTTCCTTCTCTTTTTTCTCCCTGCTGAAGAGGTACCTCAGGCCGGGAATCTTCATCAGCCCTGGGATCCCGGTCCTCTTCTCTGATACCTTGCTCCTCATCATCCCTCCAATGACCAATGTCTGGCCATGGGGCACCAGGGTCCTGGTATCCACTGTTCGGGTAATGACCGAGGGGACATCATAAAGAGTACGATACTCTCCAAGCTCACTTACATGGGTCTTCACTTCCAGGGTAGTCTCCCCCTGTTCATTGATATGGGGGGTAACATCGAGTGTCACCCCAACCTCCTCCCACCTCCATTCCCACTGACCTTTACCAGTGCCATAGATAATGGGGATCTTCTCGCCTATAAAGATATGACCTTTGGCGTGATTGGCGGTCACAATCTTGGGATTGGAGACAATATCAAGATCTGTAATCTCGTCCAGGGCCTGGATGAGGACCGTGACGTGACGATTATAGACCGCAAGCTTCCAGAGGCCGGCCTCCTTAAAGTATAAGGTCGGATCGAGAGCATCGGCCGGTGGCGGAGCCACCTCAGAGAGATCATCCCACCTCATGACCCCTTTCAGGTCACCAGGAAGCTTCAAATCCTTCCAGACCCACCATACTCCGAACTTAAACTCGCCAGTTAATTTCACTTCTGCGATCTGGGTCTCGATCAGGACCTGAAGGGTGGGGGTATCGAGTCTCTTAATGAGTGCCTCGAGCATGATAAAGTTGGCCGGGTCATCAGTAGTAATGATGAGGGAGTTGGTCCTCTTCTCCGGGATAACAAAGGTCTTCCCCCTGAATGAAACCGTCTTTAAGGCCTCTACCGCCTGTGCCGCACCGCTCTCAACCCAGGTCGTTCTGAAGCCCTTGGGTAGCTCCCTCTGCACCGCCCCTCCCAGGACCTCGTTGAGGGTCTTGGCCAGATCATCAGCAACAGCATACTGCAGGGGATAGACCTTGGTGAGTTCTGCCTTGGCCTTGATACTCTCCAGGAACTCGGCCATGGTCATAACGGTAATGATGTTCTTCTCCTTGATATACCAGAGCTTCTGCATCTCCAGTATCTTCTCAAAGGCCGTCATCACCGGAACGTCCCTAAGGGTTATGGTCACCGTCCCGGCAGTTACCTCAGCGCTGGCCAAGATATTATAGCCGCTCATCTCGGCCAAGAAGTTCAGAACCGCAGACATGGGGGCATCGGTAAAGGAGAGACTGATTAACCTCTCCTCAGGGGTGGGAATCTTCTCCTCTTCTTCCGGGGGGGCCTTCTCCTCTGGAGGGGCCTTGGCTATCAGAACCTCTGGCTTATAGAACTCTAAGTATAACCTATTCTCCTCTCTGGCTATCTCATGTTTCACCCACTTCTCTAAGTCTACCACAATCCTTGAGATCTCTACCGGGAGGACCTGATACTGGCTGGACCTTATTCTCTCTACCGGTCCCTTCTTCACCGGAAACCTCTTCCGGGGAAGGTTATTCACCGAGTTCAAGATATCGACATAGAGCATCCTTGGCTTATATATCTTGCCAATGATATACTTTGCCGGCTGGGTAGTGGTAACGATAATCCTTACCTTCTCCGGTAGATCTACTACCTCAATATTCTCTACAGCATTGGTCAGCTTGACAGGTTCGACAGCCGGGATAACCTCCTCTTCCTCCTGGGCAAGGATGGCGCGCCCCAAGATTAAGAAGATTGTTAAACCACTCATTATCCATCTCAGATATGTCCTCATCTCTTCACCTTTATCCTTTCTATTCTTTTCATACTCTCTACAATCATTCTTTTTACCTGCCGATCCTCTTCCTTTTTAAGGGCTTTCTTTAATGCGGGGAGGGATTCCGCACCTCCAATCTTTCCTAAGGCCCAGGCCGCACTATAGCGCACGTGGGGATTTTTATCCTCCTTCAAAATCTTACCTAGAGAAGGGGCGGCCTCCTGGCTCCCAATCTCTCCCAGGACCTTTACTACCTCCGCCCGGGTCCAGGGATTCCTATCCCTCAATAAAGATGGGAGGAATTTCTGATTATTTACCCCCTCCATCGGGAAAGAGGCGATATTTATTATTTCCTGCTCCGCATCTATTCTCGGCTCAATATTTATTCCCGGTGGGAGGATTATTTGAAAACCTTCCTCCTTCTCCTCAGCTGGGAGAGCCTCTTTCTTCTTAATCGCCATAATATCCTGGGCCAGGAGAGGAGTGGTCAATGATAGTATGCTCAAGATGAGAAAGAGTTTATCCTTCATCCGCTATTCTCTTACCAATCCAGATTATTGGTTTGAGATAGAATCTCAATTTTCCATTTTCTCTACTGATCTCTGTTTTCTAACAGCCGATTTCTGAGGGAGATCACCTCTACTTCAGGATTTTTCCGACTCCCCAAACAATGGGTTTCAAGTAGAACCTTACTACTGCTTTGAGAGGCTCTTTATCCTCAATGGACTTAGCTATGGCCGGGCTTATTCTTTCGTAACAGGAAACAAAGGTTCTTCCTGGGGCATTGGTCAGTAAGTACCCATCCCGGAACCTCTG
>DLMW01000003.1:1132-15890 GCA_002478245.1 bacterium UBP18_UBA7526 | reverse complement strand
CTTGCCACCCGAGCTCTCTCCCTCTACTGGGGGGGAAGGCGGTAAGGGAGGTGGTATCCGGTCATAATAGTTATGCAGGAACTCATCCCAGTAGGTACTGGAGAAGGGGTTAACGCTCACTGACTCATAATCTGAATTATAGTCTTCTTTACTTTCTGGAAAGTAGATGGCTAGCCCATGAGAGTTGGGGTAGTAGGTGTTATTATGGCCGTTGGCAATGACCGCACTGGTAACATTATCCATTACGGTCTGGGCCCGGGAATCGATAGTGGAGTTGGGACTATACTGCTGACAGAGGTAGGCAAAGTGATAGAGATCGATATGCTCAGGATAATAATAGGACTCAACATCTGTTCTGGCATTTACTATATCTGAGTCATATCCCAGCGCCTGGGCAAAACTATCTACAGCGCTGGCTAGGGCGTTAATCTTAGAAAGATCCACGGCTGACTGGGTATAATTTCCACTATCAGCATCTGCCATATAATCATTGACTATCTGGGTGCCTAAAGTGCTGGCGCTCATACCAGGGTTGTTGACCAGAGCGGTCAGGATATCATCATAGGGCCAGCCGCAGTCTGGCTCCACCTCTTCCGAGCCCACCATAACGCTTCCATAACTATGTATATGATAGGCAACCTCAATCATCCCCATTAGGCAGGCATCGAAACCAATAAGGTCGGGCTTATTGGGCATGTTTATGAGAGCTCTCTTCACTTCACTCATATAGAGCACATCAGGGGGAGAAGTAAAGTCATAGCAGACGGCCTTTATCGCTTCTCTATCCAGCCCCATAGTCTTCATCGTCTCCCTCCAGCCACTGCCATGATTCCAGAGAATGAGAGCGTAATAGGTTGCGGGATACTCGGTAGTCGCCCAGTTAACAAAATCACTCAAGGTACCAGGATCGCCCATATTCACTTCGCGACCACCACCATGGTCTGGATACCCACCCCAATCACTAATGGCATTGATCTCTGTTGGCTCCATATTATGAGTGATCTTAAATCGATGGCAGGCTGTCCAATTCCCATGTCTATTATCATAACCAGGGATGCGATCGAACTGAACAACGATGTTAACAAAAGTGCTATCTACAACAGAGGCCATCTCTAAGAAATCATCGATGGCATATTTCTCCAAATCATTGTCCCCAGCCATATAGACCATGAATGTCCAAGTACCATGAGCAACAGCCGGGATAGCCACTAAGATTATCAATGATACTATTCCTATCCAATACCTCTTCCCCTTAGGGATAGGCCGCTTGAGGCGATCCGTAATGTGTATCATTCGTTTCATTCCGTTTCCTCATTTTTTATTATAGTAAGATTTCCTACAGTGCTAAACCCCTATTAGATTGACCGGGCAAGCGGGGTTCACTCCTTCCCTATTTCAATCCTCACTGCCTTAATGTATGGGATATCATCTTTTAAATGGAAGGTTCCCGTTACGGTAATTTTTCTGCCAATGTCTCTATAAGGATCGAGATGAGAAGCTGGCTTCCCAGTAACATGGATTGTGCCTGTCCCATCCCTTACTCCCCAGTCGCTACGAGTTACGGGAGGCGGGCCTTCTGCCCTCCAGCCCCGATACTCTCCTTTTACAGTTACCATTTTACCCAAATAGAGGGAGGGATTCTTCTTCAGGTTCCCTATCTTCACCACTGTGGGCTGGGTTCCGGAGCAGGCACTTCCTGCTATGGTCATCCCCACTATCAATCCCGTGATTAAGATTCTCAATTTGTTCATTTTTAGAAAGCAACCGTAAGACCCAGATAATGCCTCTCCTCCTCATCCCCCTTCTGATGGGCAAAGTAGGCATAATCAAACCGATACTCAATCTCCTTTATCTCAAACCTTACTCCCAAGCCACCAGTAAAGGCCTTATACATAGAGCCAATGTGGTAAGCCCCTCCCCTCAGAGCAAGCTGCTTCTTCTTTGTGAGCCATCTCTCAAATCCCACATTCACATCCTGACTGGCATCGTGATAGGTATCGTCCGTCTCTCCTGTGGCATCGTATAGGTCGCAGGCAATGACGGTTAATTTATCCGGGCGGAAGGCGATCCCCGGACAGAGGTTAGTTCGGTACTCCTCACCCCAGTCATGGGGTCTATTTAAATCCTGAACCAATAACCCAGCTGAGAACCATCTCACTGGCCGATAGAGAAATGCCAGGTCGAGAGCACCGGATTGGTCACTCTCAGTGGGATGGCGGGTTCTACCCCAGATATAGCGCAGGTTTCCCCCTAAGGAGAGACCCCGGAAAACCTCCTTCCCATAGGACCAGCAGAACCAGTACTCTGGTCTCTCCGCTCCCTTCTGATGGGAGCCGCTATGCACAAACCATCCTGCCCAGGCGCCATACCTCTCATCTGGATTGGCATAGATGACGATGTCATTGTAGTCTAGATATTTGTCTCTGGTAGACACATCTACCAGAGAGGTAAGGGCTCCTTCTCTTCTTTCTAATTGGGATAGCCCGGCTGGATTATAATAGGAAGCATAGGCATCATCCGCCACAGCAACAAAGGCCCCTCCCATTCCCGTAACCCTAGCTCCTACAGGCATGGGCCTATCCCCTACCCGGGCATGAAGTAAAACTGAGGGAAAGAATAAAAATACCAGTCCCAAGGGTAACGAGTAAGGCCGCCTTTTAATCATTCCTCAAATTCGACATAGATTTCATTATCTTTGCTCTTTATCTCGTATTCTTTAAAGCGGGAGAGTCTTATTACTACCCGCGTCTCTTCCATCGGGACAAGGCGATACTGGGTTACCTCTACCGTCCTCACACCCCCCTGATTGACCACAATCCTTTCTAGGGAGACAGTATTTATGGTATAAGGGATGTCGATGATAATGGAGGGGGGCCGGCCCCTCTCCAATACCGTATACTTCCTCTCACCAGAGAGGATGATGGTCACCCTCGCCTTCCCCCTGACCATCTCCGCCTTCACCCCGCTCACCACATCCGTAGAATGGATGACCTTTGCTCCCGGAGGCAGGGGACTGGGTAGGACCCCAATCCCTTCCTCAATCTCCTCTTCCTTTGGCGCTTCTGCGATTACAATCCTCTCTGGGGGGCCTTCAGTTACTATCTCCTCAGGAACTCCTTCGGCTACTTCTACTTTCACCTTAGTTCGACATCTGCTTAGGTACTCTTTCGCCTTCCTGTGTTTAGGGTTCCCAGCCAAGGCTTTCTCAAACTCTTGCTTCGCCCTTCCATAATCCTTATCTCTATAATATCTCCTTCCCAGGTGATAATGGCTCTCAGAGAGGTATATAGTGGCTTTCTCGTGACTGGGATCTAAGGCGAGCACTATTTTAAACTCCTCAATGGCCTTCTTATCCTCTTGGGCATTGTAGTATCTCTTGCCTATCAGATAGTGCTTCCTGAGCTCTTTCTGCTCTTCTTTTGTTAAGGGACGGATTAGGGCAAAAGCAGAGACGGTAAGAAGGAAGGTAAAGGCAATGATTGGGAAAAGAATGGTTACCCTTTTCACTAGGACCCATAATCTATCTAATCTCATTGATAAATGCCGATAAGGTCTAACGGGATTCATCATCCTAATCCTCTTCCCTTTCTCCTTTTCCTATCTCTTCTTCCTCTTCTTCCTCCTCTGCCTTGCTGACCAACCTCTTCGCCTCCTGGGCAAGAGCCTGGGCGCTTTTGGCCAGCTCCTTTGCCCTCTTATAATCCTTCTCCCTTATCGCCTCCTGAGCATCCTCAAGTTTGATCTTGGCATCATCCCGCCGAGCCTCAGCCTCATCAGTATCCACCCCCTCAGATCGGGCAGTGAGGATAGCCTCACTGGCATCGCTTAAGCGCTTCTTCGCCTCGGCTATGGCCTTCCTCGCCTCCTCCTCCGTAACCGGTTTCTCTGGTTCCTTCTTCTCGCTCGGCCGAAAGAGAATCATACCCTTCTCCTCCAGGGTCTCTCTGGCCAGCCTGATGACCTGGGGCTTCGCCCAGCTCTTGCTCATGAGGGTTGCGCTCTGTTTCTCGTAATCGATGGCTACTACCTTCACTTCACTGGTGCCGATCATCTGGCCAACCCTTACCGGATAGGCCCTGCCTCCAGGATCCTGAATGAAAGCAACGACCTTTTCCGCTTCCTTCCAGATTCCCTTTAGGACAAAACCTCCCACTTCCACTATCTCCTCCCCCACAATCCGGGCCATCCTGGACTGGAGGAAGAGGTTCTTGGTCAGGATATCCTGATATTCAATGAAGGGAGGTATCTTCCGGGCCTCCTTGAGTTTAGTGATGGCCTCTTCTATAATCTCCTCCTTGCTCTTCAGAGGCTCCTTTCTTTTGACCACTACCTCCTCAGGTGGAGGGGGAGAGATCCCCCTTATGTAACCGATAAGGAGAAAGGCCCCTAAACAAAGAGCAACCGCCCCTAGTCCCCAGACGAGCATGGTCTCCTTCCTCTCCTTGAGACCTCTAAGAACCCTCTTAATATCTACTGCCATTTCTTACCTCGTTACCACTAGGCCTCTACTTCTAAAGGTAGATTATCTTTGTTAACCTAGAACTTTAAGAATATATCTGTTTAGTTTCCTAACGGGGTTTACCATTAACCATAAACCCATCTTGCTGGTTACTTCGCTATTCACTCTATGTAGACAAAGGTGGCCAACTGAAGAGTAACACTCAGGTTCCCTTGAGCATCAGAGGATATACTCATGCTCTGGACATCGAGTAGCCGCTCCGACATCTCAATTTTATGGAGAAACTTCACCAGCTGAGGGAGGGTACACTTCAGGCTCAGGGATATGGGCTTGATCTTATAATACTCCTTCGGTTGGAGGGCTCCCGGGCCGAAGGAGAGAATGGTCGCTCCAGAATCCCTTCCCATCCCATAGACATCCTTCAATAGTTTGGGTAGCCCCTCCTCCTTGGGCAGCATCCCCTTGGCAAACTTTAATCTCGCCTGGGCCTCGAAGTAGTCCTTCTCTAACCTCTCCTCCATCCTGGCCGCTGCCTGGGCCTCTCTGAGCTGGACCTCCTTCGTCGCCAACCTCTCATTGACCTCTCTCCACCTATTGGCTGGAGATCCAGGAGCCATATAGAGAAAGTAGTAGCCTCCGGCTAGGATAATGACTATCCCCATGAAGATGAGTAGTTTCCTATCCCGGGGACTGAGCTTCATCTTCTACTCCTCCAGCTCCTCTTCCCTCTCTTTAAGTCTCTCCCTTAATTCTGCTATCTTAGGTTTGGAGGGTAGTTTCTCTTCTGGAGAAAGGGGAGCTTCTTTTTTCTCTTCTATCTTCTCTAGCTTCCTTTCAATCCTCCATTTCATAGGGAAGCTAACCGCTTTACCCTCTTCTGGTGTAGATACGCCCCCCAGATCTATCTCTTCGAAATAAGGAGAATTCTTGAGGCTCACCATGAGGTTGGAGACCGCCTCCACAGAACTTGCCTGGGCAGAGATACTGGCGCTATCCTTGGTGGGCAGGGAGAGGCTCTGAATCCAGACAGAGGAGGGAAAGACCCGGGTCATCTCCAATAGAATATCGAGCCATCTTGCTTTCTCAATAAGTAATCCCGTAATGACCTTTTCCCTCTTCTCCACCGCTTCCTTCTCCCTCTTTAGCCCCTCCACCTTGGGAACAATCCCTGCTATCTTCTCTAACTCTGCCTCAACCTGAGCCAATCTCGCCTCCCTCTGCTGGAGCCTCTGTAAGAAGAGAAGACCACTGAAGAGAATAATCGCTACTCCCAGACCAGCAGCGACTGAAAGGTTCCTCTTCCTGGCCTGGATGAGCGCCCTCTCCCTCACCACCTGGGGAAGGAGGCTTATCCTTACCTCGCCCAACCCAATGGCCCTCAGGGCCAATCCCACAGCTACACTAAAGAAGGGAAGGATCTCCTTCAACTTAAAGGTAGTGGGATCATACTTGATCTGGGATAGGGGATCGGCGATCTCAAGTCGAACCCCCAATCTCTGGGATAAAAACTTATCTAAGTTCTTTAGTTGGGCGCTCCCTCCAGAGAGGATGACCCTGGTAATCTCCGCCCCCTCTGGTTGGCTTCTATAGTAGTTGAGGGAGCGCCGGATCTCAGCGAATAGGTTCTCTAGAATAGGAGAGATGGCATCTGCTATCTCATCCCTCCCCTCCCTCTTCAACCTCTCTGCCTCACTGAAAGATACCCTGAGCTTGGTCTGGATGGCCTCGGTCAGGTCATTCCCAGCCACTGGTGCGCTCCGGGTGAACTCTAATACCCCATCCCGATGGATGCTGATGTCCGTAGTCGTGGCCCCAATATCGATCAAGGCCACCACCTCCGCCTCCTTGGGAGGTTTCTTAAACTTGAGGCTATTATAGAGGGAGAGGGAGGAGATGTCTATGGCCTCTAGCTTTAGTCCGGCCTCCTCAATCAGGGCCAGATGGTCGTCGATGAGTTCCCTCTTCATAGCGGCTAAGATGACCTTTACCTCTTCCCCTTCCTTCCCAGGCAGGGCCTGATAGTCCATGCCCACCCTATCTAAGGGGAAGGGGATCTGGTTCTGGGCCTCAAACTTAATCACCTGGGCCAATCTCTCCCTGGCTCCAGGAGGAAGTCTCAAGTGCCTTATGATCACTGACTGACCAGGGACGCAAGTGACCACCTCCCTAGTCTTTATCTCATTCTCTTCCAGTAATCTCTTTATCCCCTCAATGACCCGGGCCCGCTTCTCCTTGTCCTCCATGACCGGGTCCAGGTGGAGCTCCACCATCCCAGCATTGGCCAGCTCCACCTCTTCCTTGGTTACCCTTAATAGGACAGCCTTTATGGTGCTCGTTCCGATGTCCAGGCCAAGGACTGCCTTAGCCCTAAGCAAGGGCTTGAATAAAGATATCCTCTTCAAACCTTCACCTCGTAGATAACCTTTCCTTTTCTCTTTATCTCCTCAAGTAGACTATAGCGAAGGGGCTTTTTATACTCTTCTGGGGTATAACCCAGAGTCTCAACATCAACTAATTTGGGCATCTTGATGGCATGAACAAAATCTAACAACAACCTTATTCTCTCTACGCCATTAATACCTCTAAAATAGGGAGAGATCACCGCTAAATCTATGTCGCTGTATCCCTTGGGCCTTCCAGAAGCATAGGAACCAAAGAGAATCACCCTTTCTATGGGTATCCTCTTTCTGGCCAGATCTACAAATTGTTTTAGAAGAATCTCAAGTTCACTTTTTGTGTAAACCATTCCAAAATCTCCCGGGTAGATTTAAGGAGAGAGGAGGCGTTATCCCTGTTGTACACTTTTGAATTGAAGCGCTCCTGGAAATAACGAGCCTCAATGTAATGAGGATTGATTTCCTTCAATTTATCTCTAACTTCTAGAGGAATTTTCAAGCCCGTCTGGGAAGAGAGCATTATTAAATCGTGAAGATGGGGTGGAGTGGCCTTGGTTTTTAGGATAATGATTGCTTTGAGTAACATCTCGATGCTCTGCTGACATAAGAAGGCGGTATAATCATAGTGACCGGTTTTAAACATATCCTGTGCGATCTCAAAGTTCTCCTTAGCTGAATCCAACCAAAATTTTACCATCTTCTCCATAATTATTCAACCACATTTCTCGCCATTATCTATTATTCGCGATAACCTGATTACCGCTCCCTTTCCCACTTTCCCCTTTTCCGTCACACTTTTCCTAATCCAACTGATCCAACTAAACTTTTTGCGTTCCGGCCTTAAGCAATGTCTTGAATGGAAAGATCTTTTTCAACTCCTCACCCTATAAATCATTAAATTCTTTCACGCTTACTTCAATATCTCTCAAGATGCTCCTCAATAGTCCTCTTCCCAAAACCTCTCCCTTATGGATAGGGACCACTGTAGCTCTACCATCTGGATGACGCCAGAAAGTATGACTTCCTCTCTGCCTGATCAATTTAAAACCTAATTTCTTCAACTTTCTACATACTCCTCTGCCAGTTGCTACTCTCAGTTTAGTCACAAAGTGACCTCTAATTGCTGGATGCCAACAAATCTATTTCGGGAAACTTTCTCTTTATCCAACTTCTTCACTTCCAGACAGAGCTCTATCGCCTCTTTAATCCGAGACAATAGCCTACCCATGGTCTTGGCCTGGGTGTGACAACCTGGAAGATCGGGAACTTGGGCAATTAGAAAACCATCCTCGTCTTCCTCAATCAAGACCGGAAAAGTATACTTTTTCATTCCTCATACCTCCTTCATTATTCGTGTTGTTTTCCCAGAACGCGAATACCGATAATCTGATGACCACTCACTTTCCCACTTTCCCCTTTTCCGTCACACTTTCCCTAATCCAACTAAACCTAACCCCTTTTACCTAAAATATTCACATTTCAAGACCTGACCCTTTTGTTACCCCACACCCTGGCTTGACCAGCTTATATTTCTTCTCTGCCTCCTGAAGTTTCATCTTTCTACTCTTTCTCTTTATTCGCGTAAATTTGCGTCCTTTTATTTCTTGCTCCGTGCCATTCGCGTCTTGGCGTCATCAATCCATATGCTCTGACCAATAAAGGATTTTTATGGGAGTAGTGTCTCTGTTAACTACTGCCTCAATCCTTCTCTGGGCCACAACTTCACTCCCTCCAAGCACTTGGCTAGTAGAGATTATTCTAAAACAATTCGACCTCACAGTAAGCAGGTCACAGACAGGCTCATCAACCTCGTCAAAATCAGTTTCGGCTTTTATGCCACTGACACTCAAAATATCACCTCTTGTAGCAAATACATTGCTTGTCCGATAATTAATGATATTTGTTACATCCCCAGAGGTAAAACCAAAAGCGCTCAAAACAGCGGCGCTGGCGGTATTGATATTTATTGCTCCTGTGAGGGTAGGATCGTCTGTGACCTTTATCTTATCTGCAATCTTCTTGATCGTGGTTACACCAAAGCCTTCTATCTTCTCTTCCAAATCGTCAAGCCAGAAGTGCTGAGAAAAGTTCGGCTGGTAAGCGAGTATATTATTGGCTTGGGTATCGTTGATACCGAGGGTTTTCCGGAGCGTTGTATAGTCAGCGCTATTAATATTTATTCTGGCACTGCCATCAACCTGGGTATTAATATCATAGGAATAAACAGTGATGTTCTTCTGTTGGGCATCAAATATGTCAGTACCAATATCAGCGACCTTTACCATCTCCCTGATGGTATCAAAATCGCGGTTCTTAGCATTCGTTTCATTGCCACTATATGTTTTCGCTGATGTCTGATATAATGTCTGAATATCGTCGCTATCGCGATAATCAATAATATTTACCGCTCCCTGAGGAGTTATGGCTCCCAATCTATCCCAGTGATCGGGTAAAAGTAAAGGGGCATTCAAGTTCATCATTCCTGCTTCATCCAATACAGTGAGAGAATAGCCTCCTTCTCCTAGGTCATACCAGGTTCCACCCCATCCCTGAAACCAGGCTTCACCGAGGTGATCTGTAGTTCCCCCATCATTTCTTAATAGAGCAATGGCCCTCTCCACCCCGGCTCTCGCTAAGTAGTGGGCCTGGATTTCGTCTCTGAAGTTAGTGGCCATCTTCAGCTCGGTCCTCATCATAAAGGCAAAGGAGGCCGCCACCACCATCAAAATGGTCATTATCCATAAGGCTATAATAAGAGCAATCCCTTTCTTTCCTTTTGAAGAGATCATCTTTATCTTCCTTCTAATTTCCCAATGGGATGTAGACCTGGGTACTAATATTCTCCTCTTTTTTCTCTATTCCGGCGGGAGCAACATCTGCCTGAACAGTAAGGGTAATTTTTACTACTCTGGGTAAGGTATTGGATGCTGGCCAGCTATCTACCCAACTGGCACCGTTAAAATATTTGATATTTAATCCCTTAACATGAGGTGCTAATCTGGCATAGCCTCCACCACTTCCAATAATCCCATCCGGGACATTCTTTGTCTGGAGACGGCGCATGAGGCGGTCTCCATCAGCGTGAATGTAGTAACCGATCTCACAGACATCATAGTATGTCTCATTTAGCGAATAGTTCTGCGTCCAGGGAGGAGAATTAGACGTAGTAAGAAAATCTACAGTGTTGACCGTACCCTTAAAACTTTGGTTATTACTCGTGCCATCATATTGTCTGCTGAGGGAAATGGCGCTTCGCATCTCCTCGCCCATTCCCTGGAGAGCGCTACGTGCCGGCTGACATCTTTGGATAGTGGCCTCTCCCCTCTGCCAGGCATCCATACTCGTCCTGAATATTGTGAAAAGAGTCGCTCCTAAGAGAACAGTGATGGTCAAAGCTACCAGAAGTTCTAAGAGAGTGAAGCCCTTCTCATTCCTTAACATCTCTTCTCCTAATTATATTTTGCCATATAGGTTTTGAAATTAACACAGCGTTGACTGCTGGCTCCTGCTGGCCACCAGATAGAGAGCGATACTTCCTTCAAATAAGGGGAAGGGTCTATAGTATCAACCGTTATCTCCCATTGGAAGTTCTCATTGGGCGAGGGAAAGCACGTCCTCGACCCTGAGGAGGCAAGGGAATCCCAAGAACTATACCTCAGTTCCTCCAATTTCTCTTGGGCTAAGAGGGTGGCTACGGTGATATCGTAGCCCTTCTTGCTTCCCACAAGTCCTCCTGAGAGGGCACGCATCAGGGCTAATAGCCCAAAGGCTATAATTAAAATAGCAACCAGAACCTCTAAGATAGTGAAACCCACCCGGTTTAATTTATTCCATCTCATCTCTTTAGTCACGCCAGTCAGATTCTATATGAACAGCACCTGTGCCGGAGAAACAAACTTGATATTTAATTTTATTCTCCGTGTCCCGTAATCTTATCTTCCCTGAAGGCATGATACCGCCCCCCTTACTAAAGTTGAAATAGAAAACATTGGAGTCGGAAACTCCTGCGCCCGCACCACCAGTAGTACTCTCATCTATAACCACTTTTTTAGGTAAAGTCTTCTCCGTTCCAAAGGCCGGATCTTTTGTAGTAGTGTTAGCAACCCAGCGGTCTCTTTGAAGCCAGATATGATAGCGACCATCAGAGTCTGGATTACGATCACAAAGCGCAGAGTAAGGGTTCCGTTCGGCAACTGCCCTACTGCGCGCCAGTCGCATTACCGAGGCAACCGAGCGGGCAGCGAGTTTGACGCTCATTCGCTTCTGGTGGCTAGCAAACTTTGGTATCGCCACACCAAGCATAATACCGATGATGACTATCACCACTAGGAGTTCTAGGAGGGTGATGCCTCTTTCACGGATTAGCATGGAATAGAACGGATTTGCATTGTTATTTATTAATCCTTCGGGATTTCTCTCCAATAAATTATCCTTCTCATATATCTGGCTTTGGGCCTAATATCTATGATCGCCTCGATCTTCTTCGTCGCCCTAACATTGTCCTTGTCTGGTATATAACCCGTAGAGACTATACGGTAGAGATCGCCCGCGGCTAACGAGCCACCGCTTCCAATGGAAGCATAGTGTGTCTCCCACCCAATTTTATAGCTTACACTTGGCAGCGTAGCCCACTCATTTTTAGAGATCTCGTATCTGTAAAAATCACTGGTGTTAGCGCCTCTAAGGCAATAGATGTATTCGCCCCCATCCCAGGCCAAGGCACCTCCCACACCGATCTCACCCAGGATAGAGGCCATGCCCTCCCAGGCATTGGTGCTTATTTTATAGCGCCAGAAAACATTACTATTTCCTCTGAGAGCATAGATATAGTTACCGCCTGCCCAGGTTAAGGCCCCTCCTTCACCAACCGAAGCCGGGGTATCGGGGATGAACATCTCTAACGGTGTGTCATGGGTAGGACAGTTGTCTAGTGTAGGAGAGATATGGCCACACTCCGGGCAGCGGTACTTCTGCCATTGATTATTGTTAAGGCTATAGCGCCAGAAGCCTGTGGTACCGCCACCCTGTAAGGCATAGATGAACTTTTCCAATTCTCTGTTACAATTAGGACAGGTGCCTGATGTAGAAGAGGCATGGTTACACACCGGACAGAGATAGTCGCCGTCTGCCCAGGCCAGAGCCCCTCCTTTATCAACTTTATCCGGGGTAGTAGCCATCGTTGTCCATTTTTCTTTATCAACGCTATAATAATAGAACTCTGTGGTAGCATCGCCTCTTGTAGCATAGAAGTAGTGAGAGATATTCGGGTCTAATTCCTCCCCACAAACAGGACAGTTGCCTGGTTCGTCGTACTTAGGGGGGAAGCCACACTCCGGACACTCGTAGTAGTTGACTTCATACCAATGAACCAGGGCCCCACCCCAACCGATGGCCCGGGGAGTACTGGCTATCTTCTTCCTCTCCCACCAATCCCGGGAAATTTCATAGCGATAGAAATCCTTCGTCTTCCCACCGCGCAGGGTGTAGAAAAAGTCGGTTTCATCACCAGCTAAGGCACCACCTGGACCAATTTCTCTGGGTGTAGACTGCATTCTTCTCTTTTCCCACTCATTCTTATAAGTATTGTAGCGGAAGAATTGCTTTGAATTGCCTCCTTGAAGAGCAAAGAGATAAAGGGGATACATTTTCACCATATAGGTTCCCACAGTAGTCCCGGTATCATCCTTAAGGGGTTCTGCAAATTCACGGATAGGGGAATCTGTCCCTAAGAGGGTGTAGGCCTTATCAACTCCTGCCATAGCAACATACATGGCCTTTACCCCTTCCTGATGGTGGCGGGCAATCATTGGCTCAAGACGCATCATATAGGCAAAGGAGGTTCCGATAATGGCTAAGACAGCCAAGAACCACATGGCCATGGTGACCGCTATCCCTCTTTTACTCTCAAGGACCCTTCTCATCTAAAGCCTCATTATGCCTCAAAAGGGCCAATACTTTTTTCCAACATAAGCTACCTTTACTTTGGTAGTGAGGGGAACCCTCTCTCCTCTATGCTCTAAGGTAAGGCGAATGGTTAATAATGCCGATACATGTCCATAACCCTGGGGCCTCTTTTCCATGAGAAAGGTTAATTCCTTTACTATCTCTCCCGCGGTTACCTCATAAGATTCCGGGGGAGGATTTCCAATCTCTTTTCCGTCGTCATCATAACGAGGGGGATTATCTACCCTTTTGTATAGAATATTTGTTGGAGAAGGGGGGGAGGAGATATCTTCCGTAACAAGCCTCGAGAACCTTATCTCCTCAGGTCCTTCTATCTTATCTAAGGCCGCCTGAAAGATAACACGATCCCCTTCAGAACCCACTACTTTGTTAGTATCACTATCCAAACAGACTCTGATCTCTTTTATGGGAGGCGAAGCCCTTGGATCGGGGGGGAGGGCCTGCCGTATCTCAGAGGCCATCCTATCGAGAGCAATCCTTCCATTCTGGACCAGTTCTGTCCGGATCTCTCCTTTACGCCAGGCAGAGGTTCCACCCTTAAATATGGTGAAGAAGGCGATCGTTATGAGTACCGATATGACTACCGTTACCATGAGTTCAACAAGGGTAAACCCCGTTTTTCTTCCTGACATAGGCTAATCCCTTTATCATGAGATTAAGATGGCTAAATTTTTACTATCGGAACTTCCTCTGATAATTAGCAATAAAGGTAGTTAATTTTACATTGCGCGTCCTTCCATATCTACTCCAGAAAACCCTGACCGTTACCTTTTTTAACCAACCACTTATTTCCTCACTTACTCTTTGTTCCCATTCAAATTCATTGTACGGCCCTTCAAAGGTGCCAGAAGCGCAATCAATATCCATATATCTGGCGCTCTTGAGTTCCTCTATTCTCTCTTGGGCCAGGAAAGTGGCGGTAGTAACATCCTGGGATATCTTGCTTGCCCTCAGGCCAATGGGAAAGAGATGGATGATGGCCAAGAGGCCAAAGCTCAAGACGACTACAGTAACCATGACCTCTAAGAGACTAAACCCCGTTGGAGATAGGAAACGCTTCAAACGACTCCTAAGATAGCGTTTTCCAAATCCTGATTTTAAATATTTCTCTCTCACTCAGGCATCCTGTCCATTAACACATGCTTCATAGTATATTAATTCGAAGGGACCTCTGACCTTTTGTAGAAAATATCTTGTTACCTGGGAAGCGTTTCCGTAGATTATTTGGTGAACCAGTGTACCATTTACCATCTTTCCTCTTATTACATAGGCATAAAACATGTTCTTTCAATCCATCTCCAACGGGGTAAACCTTTTTCATTGCTAATTTTTCATTTATCTCCCGCCGTTTCTCCCCTTCTCTGTTTCACTCTCTCAGCCTGCCCCTTGCGGGCGTTTTACCAGGAACTATATATCTTTGCCCGGGCAGTCTGGGGAATGAGCTCCACTTTATAGAAGTCTACAAGCCTCTCGTCTTTCAACCAAACAGTTGGCTTGATAGAATAGCCACTCTCTGTATAATCATCTACTGTGCTGTTGGGGGAGAATTTATGGTAGCCGATCTCCTTGTCGCTATATTTATAATCATCTGTTCCGTCAGAACTTGGATCCTCGGTTCCTGTTGCCAGACCGCCATCTCCTGCTGTAATTCGGGCGATGATTGCCTTATCGGGAAGGGACTGCACGGTACCAAACTCCGGGCTCCAGGTATTCGGATCACTGGCATTGAAGTCATCAGAGCCGGCGGTACCCAGCTCTCCGGTATCATCAATAACACCATTATTATCATCATCTACTCCGGCAATTCCCGGCTTGCCATCAGGGCCCCTGGGATCCTGAACCCAGACCCTCTCATTCTTCAGGTCATAGACCGCAAGATAGTCCTGTCTCTTAATGATTGCTTTCTGGCGAGCAAGGCGCATGATGTTCGTCACATCCC
>DLMW01000003.1:664-925 GCA_002478245.1 bacterium UBP18_UBA7526 | reverse complement strand
GGCCATAATACCAATAATAGCTATTACGGTCACTAGTTCTATTATAGAGAAGCCTTGCCGCTCTCTAGCAAGAACTCTTTTATTCCTTCGCTTCTCTAGTAGACGAGGCAAGCGAATGCGTGTCGTCATAATAGAAAACCCCATTGGAGACCTGCCCACCAACGGCCTGAGCCGTAGGCGATGGCAGGCGGGTAGGTCGCTCCGCCTTGGGGCGACCGTAGATTGGTCTTGATGGTGGAACAAACTTTATCTTTGTTTCTC
>DLMW01000003.1:0-537 GCA_002478245.1 bacterium UBP18_UBA7526 | reverse complement strand
AACACAGTATCTTCCTTATATCTCCAACGGGGTTTATTCCCACCCTTAATCAATCTAACTTCCGATTTCTCTACAGTCTTCTGATTTCCATCAACTGTTTTCCGACTTCAATGAAATGGACTAACTGGCAAACTGTTATCTATAATTGCTCCCGCCCCCTTCTGTAGACTTACCATATTGACAATTCAGAAGGGGACGGGGTTTTATATCAGGTGGATCGCTCTCCCGATTTATCAGAAGCAAGCAATCTTAGGGACTCTTGAAATCACCAGGGTTGATGTACTTTGCCGAGTAATCGACACCGGCATACTTTCCACTCTTACACCAGATGGTGTAGTTTGTAGCCTTGGATGTGCTATCTGCCTCATACTGATACGAATTTCCCCAGGGATCGGTCGGAATGTTGGCGGATGCCTTTCTGTACTTCATATAGGGTCCAGCCCAACCAGAAGTGGCATCAGTAATTAGCTTGGCGAGGGCTGCGGTCTCCTTAGTGTCTTTTGCAGCAGGTAGGGGATAGGTATCGCAGTCCAGGTA
>DLMW01000054.1:4060-4203 GCA_002478245.1 bacterium UBP18_UBA7526 | reverse complement strand
GGTGAAGATTATGGATATTCTAAAAGGTTTGAATCAGAGGCAGGGGGAGGCGGTGAAGTGGGTAGAGAGCCCAGTACTCATTCTCTCTGGGCCAGGGAGTGGGAAGACCAGGGTCATTACCCACCGGATCGCCTATCTCATAA
>DLMW01000054.1:1849-3858 GCA_002478245.1 bacterium UBP18_UBA7526 | reverse complement strand
TCTCATAAAAGAATTAGGGGTGGATCCTTTCAATATCCTGGCGGTTACCTTTACTAATAAGGCTGCGGATGAGATGAAAGAGAGGGTTGCTAAACTATTGAAGAAGGAGTATCGGGACATCTGGATCGCTACCTTCCATTCTACCTGTGCCCGGATACTTAGGCATGACATCCATAGGATCGGTTTCGATAGGAACTTCGTCATCTATGATGATTTGGATCAATTAAATTTGGTTAAAGAAACCCTAAAAGAACTGGGGATCGATCCTAAACAGTATCGCCCACCGGCCTTTGCCGCTAGCATCTGCTGGGCGAAGGAGAACTTGATAGATTATGGGTCCTATGCTCTTTATACCAAAACAAAAGAGGACTTCTATCGGGAGATGACGGCCAAGGTCTATGAGCACTATCAGAAGAAACTATTTAAGAATAATGCTCTAGACTTCGATGATCTAATTATGAAGACCGTGGAGCTCTTCCAAGAGAAGCCGGAGGTTTTGGAGAAGTATCAGGAGAGGTTCATCCATATCCTGGTCGATGAGTATCAGGATACCAATCACGCCCAGTATCTCTTCACCAGACTCCTTGCCTCTAAGTATAAGAATATCTGTGTGGTGGGGGACGAGGATCAATCGATCTATACCTTCCGCAGTGCAGACATCAGGAATATCCTAGAGTTTGAGAAGGACTATAAGGACTGCGATCCCAGGGTATTCTTGGTCAATATGATGGAGGACTATCGTTCCACCCAGCCCATCATCGATTTAGCCAATAACCTAATCGTCTATAATGAAGAGAGGCGAAAGGATAAGGGAAAGATCATCCTTCCTAAGGGGAAGAAGAAAAGGGGTCCGGTTCCTCTCTTACAGGAACTACCCCATGAGTTAGAGGAAGCAGATTACATAGTAGACGAGGCAAGACGCCTCAAGAGGGAAGAGAAGGTCCCTTATCGGGATATGGCGGTATTCTATAGAGTAAATGCCCAGTCCCGGGTCTTAGAGGATGCCTTTAGGAAGGCGAGGATCCCCTATACTGTGGTGGGTGCTTTAGGCTTCTATGAGCATAAGGAGATAAAGGATATCTTGGCCTACCTGAGGGTCTTAGTAAATCCCAAGGATTCTCTTTCTCTTAAAAGAATTATAAACGTCCCCTCCCGGGGAATAGGGAAGGTCACGGTTCAGAGAATAATGGATTATGCCAACAAGAATAAGATTACTCTCTGGGGGGGAGTGAAGAAGGTTGAGAGGGTAAAGGGTCTTTCCCCAAGGGTACAATGGCTGGTAAAAAATTTTAGAAACTTGATGTTTCGCTATATGGAACTTGCCCAGAGTCTGGGGGCAGGAGAACTGGTCAAGAGGTTAATTAAGGAGATAGGATATATTAGGCAATTGGAGGAGGAGGATACCTTTACCTCTGAGCTAAGGATTGAGAACCTGAAAGAACTAATGGATGCGGCAGATCAGTTTGAGAAGAAGAGTGAGGATAAGAGCACCCCGGCCTTCCTGGAGGATGTCTCTTTGATCAGTGAGATCGATACCTGGGACGATAAGCTGGAGGCGGTTACCCTGATGACTCTCCATAATGCCAAGGGCCTAGAGTTCGATACGGTATTCATTACGGGAATGGAGGAGGGCTTCCTTCCCCATGCCGATGCCTTCAGCGAGAAGGCAGAACTTGAAGAGGAGCGGAGACTGTGCTATGTTGGTATTACCAGAGCCAAAAGGCACCTTTATTTTACCTATACTGATAGAAGAAGGTTATATGGTAATACCTACCAGGGATCGGCCTCAAGGTTCATTATAGAAGCCGGGATAGAAGGGCCCGCTCGCCGAAGCCTTGGCGTAGGTGGGGAGAAGTTTAAGGTAGGGGTGACCATCATCCATCCAGAGTTTGGAAAGGGGAAGATAATTAAGGCAGAAGGCACAGGTAGAGATAGAAGGATAGAGGTCGTCTTCGCGGGAGGGAAGAAGAAAAAGATAGCGCTAAAGTATGTTAATCTCCAGAGAATCT
>DLMW01000054.1:692-1655 GCA_002478245.1 bacterium UBP18_UBA7526 | reverse complement strand
TGTAGATGAGTAAGATAACAAAGAAAGATGTTGAGTATGTAGCGAAATTAGCAAGACTGAAATTATCGGAAGAAGAGAAGGAGAGGTTTACCAAGCAGTTGGATCAGATATTAAAGTATGTTGGTAAGTTAAATAAATTGGACACAGAGAAGGTGAAGCCCACTTCCCATGTCCTTCCCTTGAAGAACGTTTTCAGAGAGGATAAGGTAGGAAAGTCCCTTGAGGTAGAAAAAGCCTTAGAAAACGCACCAGAGAAGGCAAGAGGCTTCTTTAAGGTTCCTAGGATCATTGAGTAGCGATCGGTGAACAGGGACGAAGGCTGAGATGGAGGCAACCGATATTAACATCCTTAAGGAGATCTAACGGGATGAGGCTGAATGAGTTGACGGGGCATGAGATAGGGGAGTTGATTAAGAAGAGAGAGGTCTCCTCTTTAGAAGTGACGGAGAGCATCTTTGAGAGGATAGAGAAGGTGGAGAAGAAGATCAACTCCTTTGTTACTCTGATAAAAGAAGAGGCTTTAAGACAGGCGAGATTGGTCGATGAAAAGATAGAGAGAGAAGAGAAACTTTCTCTTTTAGCTGGGATACCGATAGCTATTAAGGATAATATATGTATCGCTGGGGTCTTGACTACCTGCTCTTCAAAGATATTGGAGAACTTTAGATCCCCTTATGATGCCACAGTGATTGAGAAGTTAAGAGAGAATGATTTGGTATTCATGGGCAAGACGAATATGGATGAGTTTGCCCTGGGCTCCTCCACAGAGAACTCTGCCTTTAAGATCACCCGTAATCCCTGGAACCTAGAGACCATCCCTGGTGGCTCAAGCGGTGGTTCAGCAGCAGCTGTAGCCAGTGACGAGGCCATCCTTGCCTTAGGAAGCGATACTGGTGGTTCCCTCAGACAGCCCGCCTCTTTCTGCGGGGTAGTGGGATTGAAGCCAACCTATGGAAGGGTATC
>DLMW01000054.1:331-514 GCA_002478245.1 bacterium UBP18_UBA7526 | reverse complement strand
GGCCTGGTTGCCTTTGCCTCTTCTTTGGATCAGATCGGTCCCATTACAAAGGATGTCCGGGACTCTGCCTTACTTATGAATCTCCTAAGCGGTTATGATGAGAGAGACTCTACCTCTTGTAATTATCCTGTTCCAGACTACACAAAAGCCCTAACAAATGATGTGAAGGAAATAAAGATTGGG
>DLMW01000054.1:0-126 GCA_002478245.1 bacterium UBP18_UBA7526 | reverse complement strand
TTCCCAAGGAATATTTTATTAAGGGAATGGATGGAGAGGTAGAGAAATCTGTAGAGAATGCCATAAAGCTATTGGTGAAACTGGGTGCTAAGATGGAGGAGGTCTCTCTACCCCATACGGAATATG
>DLMW01000006.1:10288-13189 GCA_002478245.1 bacterium UBP18_UBA7526 | reverse complement strand
TCTATCATTGCTCAATCTAGGTTGTCAAAGAACAACAAGATCATTTTCACATAGTAAAAAACTGACATCTTGACTTAGTAATAACAGAAATTTTTAAATCTCCCCATACCCCCAGTCTATTATCCTTGATAATGACTACTCCCTTCAGGCCCTCTATCCCCTTCGCTCTTTCTATCCCTTTCGCGATATCCTCTTTCTTCTGGACAAGATTCCCAAGGGCAGTGGCTGAGGCGTCCGCTAAAGAACAAGATTTAGAGACTACTACTACAGCATCTGCTTTTCCAAAAGAGAGGGAGTGACCCACAGTTCCACTAGAGGTGCAGACTCCCAGGGGGGTCTCGTCTGGTGATATCTCAAGGGCCAATCTATTAGAAAACTTACTCTTACCAGCAAAGATCCCAACCCTTCTCTTCTTCAGGGTCTTCAGGAATATGTCTCCCCCATTCTCAACAATGACTTCTCGAGAATATTTTGCCAGCTCTTGCCCCACGAACTCTGCTATGGCTCCCGCCACAGAGGCAAAGGGACCCACCCCAGCTTTTAAAGATGCCTCCTGCATAACTCTTACAATCTCTGGCGCCTTCCTATCGATAGGGAGTGGTTTGAGGCTCGTCTGGAAGAAAGGATTCTCTTTTATGTAATCCTCGAGTCTCTTCCGATATTTTAGGATGGCATTACCCGCCTCTTCCTTTAACTCTCTGTCCGCGGAGATGAAGAGGTCACTCTCTTTGATTACCACTTCAAAAGTAGTCAAATCCCTAGGCTCTATCAAATCCCGATAGAATCGTTTCTCATACATTCTACCCTCGAGCATATAGAAACCGGGGTTAACTGTTTACCCCATACCATCTTGCTTAGAATTTATATTCAAATCCGGTGGAGACCAGATGCTTTGTGGTATCCCTCCTCTGGGGAGAGGGATGATCGTAGTTCTTGACCAATATCTCATACTTCGCCTTAAGGGTCAGATCCTTGGTTATTCTCCCATCCCAGGAGAGATGGAGGATGTTCTGATGGTTATCCCGGGAGGGGTCTCTTAGATAGTCCTGATTCTTATGGGTATATTTGATTAGGTAGAGGGTAGCCACTCTTGGTCGAAACCGGAACTCTATAGAGGGGGAGATGACCCGATAATCGTTTACCTCCACATTCTCGTAGTCCTTGTCCTTGATGGTCACCAGCCCCTTAATAGTAATCTTCTTGGTCACTTTGACCTTGAGGCCCGGGGTATAGTACTGAGCGATAGAATCCTTATTCCGATCAACAGAGTAGTAGTAGTCCTTATCATCGAATTCGTATTTGAAGAAGGGCTCATATTTTTCTCCCATGGGCTGGGTATACTTGATATATCCCTTATGAAATCGATAGGCATCCCCCTCCTCCTCTGTCTCCTGAAAAGGGATATCCTCATCCAAGGAGGTGGCTCTATGTCCTCTGGTAAGGGAGAGGTCGATGATGGGCAAGGAGGTCTTTCCCTTGTGGTACTTAGAACCCAGGGTAAAGGATTCCTTCCAGGAGTCTTTCCGCTGAGGGGCGGTATGTTTATAGTCCTTATATAATGCCCGGGCCCTTCCTTTTAGGGTCAGCCAATCTCTGAACTCCTTCTTGGCAGAAAAGGCAAGGATGTGTAACTGATTATCCTTAATGGAATTGTTGGGGAAGTCCTGGTGCTTGTAACTGTACTTTAGATTATAACTCTCCTTTGGTCTGGGCTTTATTCCCAGTTCCAGGGAAGGAGAAAGGGTCAGGTTATCATCGATACCGCCATGGGTATGGTTCTTATCCTTTATCTCTAACCTTAAACCTAAGGTATGGATATCGGTTAGTCTATACTTCAGGCCAGGGATGAAGTAATGGGCGTGGCTACTCCTGTTTCTATTCGGGCCACTATAATCCCTTAGGAAGTACTTATATTTGAAAGAAGTTTCTCCCTTCTCAAATGGCTGGAGGATCTTTAGATAACCTTTATCGTACCGATAGACTAAGTCCTCATTCTCCCCCTCTAAAAAATCGACATCCTCATCCAGGTCCGTGAACCTATATCCTCTCTCAAAGTCCCCACTTAGCGTAGGTTTCCTCCCCGCCCCGTTAGAGAGAGGTCGTCCCCGGACGACCGTGCTTTCTTGCCTCTTTATAACGTCATCTCTAACGGGGTCTTCTGCTCGAATTTTACAGGAGAAAATGAAAAGTAAGATAAAAATTATTGGCAGGAGACTAAAGGTTTTCATACTGCTAAATTTTATCATACTTCCTTCCCAAATGCAAAAAGCCCCCGATTTATTGGGGGGCTAAAGTTTGGTTTTTTTCTTAAAAATTAACGACTTTTTCTTCTTTCCCGTAGGATTGCGCAGAATACATTTTGTGCTCTTAATAGAAGAAGCCTTTTAAAGGGTTACTCGCTCTCTACCTCCTGCAACACGAATCTGTATACTTTACTCGTTTTCAAATTTTCTAAATACAAACCATCCTCGTCTTCAAACCTCCATAGTTTCTCATCCCTTTACCTTGCCAATGACATGTAATTTCTCTGTCGGACTTATCGTCCCCATGCCGACTTTGCCCGCAGTATAATAAGCATCGTTACCGCTTAATCCAAATGGCGATGGGCCTTGAGGACCGATGTCTCCTCGGTCGCCCTTCAGATCGACAAGTTCACCCCAAGTACCATCAGGCTTTTTAAATCTAAGCGCGGTGGCGATCCATTCGTGATCGGGTTTCAGATCTTCCGGACCGTACCCCACCCTGGGATAGGCATCCTCTCCATCCATCAGTTTCAGTGGTGGCTACCATATGGGTCTCTTCCCAGAGGAGGTACCTCAGCCTGCACCAGAGAAGAAATCACCACAGATAGTAGCACGCAGGTGACCACAGCCAATCCCAATCCCTTCAATACCTTACTCA
>DLMW01000006.1:9777-10144 GCA_002478245.1 bacterium UBP18_UBA7526 | reverse complement strand
CCCCTTCAATACCTTACTCATTCCAACTCTCTTCATTTCCTTTGCCTCCTTTTTTGTTTGGATTTGGTTTCTTTGTCCTAAAAACAAAGAAGCGGTTTGAAACCGCTTCTTAATGGTAAACAATACCTTATTCCTGTTAGTCAAGAACTTTCTTAAATTTTTTTCTCGGTAAGGCTGGCAAAAAGATATTGATTAAGGAATATTTAAGAGAGAATCGACTAGACAGAGATTTTCTTTACGAGTTCTTACTGCAATGCGGATGTATCTATTATTTAAGGAGCGAAAGGATGAGCAATCTCGGATGAGGATATTCTTTTGGATTAATTTTTCCTGTAAGTTTTTAGAATCGATTTTATTGGTATTCAAT
>DLMW01000006.1:0-9634 GCA_002478245.1 bacterium UBP18_UBA7526 | reverse complement strand
GTGGATAGGGCTTCAGGCCATTGATTTTGGATAACCTACGGTAGAGAAACTTTCTCTCTTTCCGGATAAGCCTTTTTGTTCTTTGGATGTATTCTTTATCTTTTAGGGCCGCTATTCCTGCCAATTGGGCCAGGGCATTGACGCTCCAGTATTCCTTATGTATTTTTAGTTTTTCGAGAAGCTTTTTATTCCCTACTCCATAGCCAATCCTTATGCCAGGAAGGGCAAAGAACTTTGTTAAAGACCTTATGATAAAAAGATTTTTTCTTTTTACTGCCTCATAGATTAAAGTCTCTGCTTTTTCAACAAAGTCCATGAATACCTCGTCCAGAACAACAAAAATACCCTTTTCTTGAGCAGCATCGATTATCCTTAACATATCGGCTTTACTTATAAGTTGGCCAGTAGGGTTATTGGGATTACATAGAAATAATAAGTCTATTCTCTTTAAATGCGCTATTAATCCTTTTACATTCAGCCCAAAATCATCATCCGATCTTAAGGTAAGAAAAGATATTTTACACCCCACACTCTTTAGGGCGAATTCATACTCACAAAATGTAGGGACAACTACCAAGGCTTTCTGGGGCTTCAGAGTACGGCAGATGAGATGGATAAGTTCTATCGCCCCATTCCCAGCAATAATATTCTCTGGATTAATCCTTAGATATTTAGAGAGTTCTTTTCTTAAATCTACTGCCTCCGGGTTAGGATAACGAGCAATGCTATCTAAATTTTTCTTTAGGGCTTTGATTACTCTTGGGGGAGGACCTAAAGGATTGATATTGGCACTGAAGTCCGTTATCTTCTCTTCCCCCAATCCATACCTTTTAGCAATCTCTTCTACATTCCCACCATGGATATGCATCTCGATACCTCTGTGATCAGTAGAAAGGATATCAGGAAGTCAGAAAAGACTATTAAAGCCCGATATTCTGGTACTCTACCCTGATATGCTTTTCCTCTTGTTTGTGATTTGTGGTTTATTCATATCTTTAGAGTATTTGCAAGCCATCATTCACAATTCTTGTTTTATAAAAACATTTACCAATTTTCCTATCTTGCAAGGAAACTTTCAATTCTTTAAAGTCAACTTTCTTTGGCCCAGCCAGGATGCCTACTACGGTTCCGCTGTGGGCCACGTTTATCCCTAAGGCTCCAGCTTTTTGTGAGATCTTCCATATTCTATCGAGGCTGGGCTTATAAAGGATTCTTTGGTTGCTGAAGGCACTAATCGTTGCCCCTTGGGCAATTAACCTTGGGTTCTTTTTCTCTATCCCTTCTTCTACTAACTTCAAGGCTTCTTTTGCCTCTTTCTCTCTCTTCTGATTGATTGTAGTCAGATCCTTTTTATTGAACTCTAAGGTATCAACCTCTCCTCCCAGATCGATAACAAATATCTCCATATCTGGGGCATTTCCTAGAATCTTAAAAAGAGCACCGTTTCTGTGATCGAAGAGGGTTATCCCATTGAATAGTGTTCCATCTGTGGGCTCGATGGATAGGGCGATCCTAGCAATCTCCTGGGAAGAGATCTTTTCTCCTAAAGCATGAGTAGTAGCCAGGGAGGCGGCTCCAATATCTGCAGTAGAAGAGGCCATCCCCTTCCCTAAAGGTATCATAGAGTTGATTTCAAAACTCGCTCCCAGATTCTCTTTGCCGAAGGATCTTAGGGTTCTTTTAATGGCTTCCTTCGTCTTCCACCCCGTAAAGCCCTTTGCGTAATGCGAGGAGGTCGCCCAAGGCGACTTTACCTGCCACCTATCAGGGGGGCCGATTACTTTGCCTTTGCCATTCAAGACAACTCTTACTTGAGAGTATAGATCTATGGGGCAGGAGATGTGGAAGCTCTCTCCATTGAGCGTTCCCTGGACCAATTCTCCACAAGAAGCAGGTGCTTTTGCTATTCCAATCATCACATCCTCACTCGCTTAAGTTGATACGAAAATAAGCGAATAAGATAATAACAGACTGATGTTCTGGTACTCTGATAACCTACCCACTGATTTACTGATATACTTTCTGACTTATTCAGTATTTTGCCGAATTTGATTAATTTGTCTATCTGATTATAGAGATAACCGACCATCTTATCAGTAGTCCAAGTATTAGGGTAAGGAAGGATGTTAGATACATTAGATTAATAGACTCTTTGATATGGATGGGAGAAAGCTCTCTTTTGGGGCTACCCAAATAGGGCTTAATGGTCTTTTTGCCTCGGTAATAATTTACTCCACCCAGTCTGATTCCCAGTGCTCCGGCCACTGCTCCCTGGGGAAGTCCAGCATTTGGGCTTTTATACCTTCTTCCATCCCGGAACATAACCCGGAAGGCACTTTTTACGTCTTTCTTGAAGAAAAAGGCACCCAGAGAGATTAGCGCCCCTCCCAAGCGGGCAGGAAGGTAGTTAGCGATATCGTCCGTCTTTGCCCCTGCCCAGCCAAAATCCTTATATCTCTTATTCTGATACCCGACCATAGAGTCTAGAGTATTTATTGCCTTATAGGCAAAGGCTAAGGGAACACCCCCTAAGAAGAGATAGAATAGGGGGGCCACTACCCCATCTATGGTATTCTCGGCTACAGACTCCACCACCCCCCTGATTATCCCCTTTCTTCTCAGGTTTTTAGTATCCCTTCCCACAATTTCAGAGAGCCTTTCCCGGGCGATCCTAAGATCATTATCTTTTAGCGCCAGATAGACCCCTTCTCCTCTCTGGGCGAGCCCCCTTATAGAGAGGGTAGTAAATGCACCCCAGATAGTGACGATTAAACCCAAGGCAGGATGCAATTTATAGGCCATTTTGATAACTACCCAAGCGATTAAGAAACTCCCGCCCACAACAATAACCGTCAGGACAATCCCCGCTATCTTCTTATGATTTAATTCTTTACCGTAAACTTTCCTTTCTAAAAAAGAGACAGCTTTCCCCATCCAGACTACAGGATGGCCCAGCCACTTAGGATCTCCCAAGGTTAAATCCAGGATATAGGCGATAACATATTCTAAACCCACGATGACTCCTTACTTCAAGGTAAAGACAAGGGAGACTTCCATCTGGATGAAAGGATTGTTTATTTCTTTGGGAAGGGGTGGAAAGGGGGAGGCTCTCTTTATAGTAGCGATTGCCTCTTCATCCAATATTTTCCGACCCGATGAGCATAGTAGCCTAATTTCTGGGCAATGGCCATCGGATAGAATCACAAACCTAAGGTAAACCGTGCCTTCTATCCCCTGTTCCTTTGCCCATTCAGGATACTTTTTCACCTCTTCTATCCTCTGTTTGACCATGTCCTGATAGCAGAGCATGGCTGGATTTAGAACTTCTATCTTTTCTTTGACCGGCTGGAGACTCACTTCTTCTAATGCCACCTCTTCAACTTGCCTTTCCAGCTCTGGCCTTGGAAAATCAGAAATCACCTCTTTCAATCTCTTTTCTTTGCCTATCTTCTCTATCCTGGGTAAAGAGGAGGGGTTCTCTATCTGTACCAATAGTTCTTTAGGCTTATCTGACTTAAAAGTTGATGGCTTAAGAGTAGAGATACTTAAAAATGATAGATGAACCATCAGGGAAATAAAGAATGCAATCCTAATTGCCTTATCTTTTAGCATCCTCCCCCGCCTCTTATCACCGCGTAGGCGATAATGGTTCAGTGGTTGAAATCACCACGCCCTCGGCTTCTGCCTCTCTGGCGATATCCATAACCTTAACCGCCAAGCCTAAGTCTATCTTCTCATCTGCCTTGATAATCACCGTCTTCTTCTCAGTCTTGGCTATTTCTATTTTTAATCGCTCAAGAAGATTCTCTAAGGTTACTAATTCTTCATTTAGGTAAAGATTGCTATCTTCGGTAATAGAGATGATAATATCCTCCGTGGGGTATAGTCTGGCGGTAACTGCCGTAGGGAGGGTAATCTTTATCCCTGGCTGAGTAACAAAGTGGGAAGAGAGCATGAAGAATATTAGGAGGAGAAGGACAACGTCTATTAGGGGAGCGATATTTAGATGGGTGCTAACCCTTCTGCGTCTCTCAAATTCCATAATCTTTATCCTCTTTCGCTTCGCTCAGGGACTCAAGGAATTCGAGGAGTTCTAGCGCTATCTCTCTCATCCAGCAAGACATATTGTCGATCCTGCCTTCAAAATAGTGATAGGCAACCAAGGTAGGGATGGCCACGGTTAGTCCCGCAGCAGTAGTAAGGAGCGCCTCCCAGATACCACCAGCGAGCACACTGGCATCCACTCTGCCGCCCAATTCCTGGATCTTTATAAAGGCCTTAATCATCCCGGTAACCGTGCCCAGAAGACCGATAAGGGGAGTGATGGTGCCAATAGTAGCCAGCCCCCTCAGGTGTTTTTCCAGACCCCTTACCTCCCAGGAGCCTACGCGAGAGACTATCTTCTCCTGAGTCTGGGCATCCTTTTTGTGGTTCTGGATGCCACAGGCCAATATGCGTGCTAGGGGAGCTGGGGTATTTTGACATAGCTCTAGGGCCTCTTCGACCTTCTTCTTCTGAAGAAGATTCCTCAGGGAGGAGAAGAACTCAGGGATATCTATTCTTATTCGATGGAAATGATAGAGCCTTTCCAAAATAATGGCCAAGGATACTATTGAACAGAGGAGAATGGGCCACATCAAGACCCCCCCTTTTACCATAATGTCAAACATAAAATCCTCCTTTTTCAGATTCGCGTTAATTCGTATTTTTAAATTCGCGTTTCAGAACTTTACCTTCATCCCTACCATTCCCGTTCTTCTGGGCATGGGATACCATTCCCTCATCTCGTAAGCAGTATTGGTGAGGTTCTTACATTCTGCGAACCAGGTTAATCCCGTTCTTGCACCCAAGGGTGGAGTACTATATTCCACTCTCAGATTGGTCAAGAAATAGGGAGGAAGTTCTCTCTCTCTATCATTTCCCGCATCAACAAAGCGAGAATCAACGAACTCCTCCTCCATCCGGGCAAGAAGCCCGAACTTAGTCCTATACTCTAAGTAGGCATTGGCCTTATGCATCGGTTGATAGGTGAGATGGTTGTTGTAATTAGCCCCCACGGTCTTATTCCTTGTCTCTAACCAGGTATAGCCTAGGCCACCTGAGAAGTATCTGCCCATCCTGGCCTTTAGTTCCAGTTCCGAACCCCAGATTAAGGCTTTATCTACATTCGATGGTGTCCAGGTACCCAGAGCTGGATCCCAGGCCCAGGCAATGAGATCGTCCACTTCCCTTCTGAAGAGAGTCAGTCTTCCCAAAAGATGCTTGGTAAACTCTTGGTCTATCCCCCCCTCATAGGCCCAGGCCTTCTCTGGCTTCAGATCAGGGTTTCCTACCCCCATCCCGGCTATATTAGCATAGAGGTCGTCTAAGGTGGGAGCCCGAAAGGCCCTCCCTCCAGAGGCTCTTAAGGTAGTCCTCTTCGTTACCTGGTAAAGAAGGCTTGCCTTAGGAGAGCCCTCTGTGCCGAAGGAGGGATGGTAATCCCACCTACTTCCCATGGTAAAGGTTAAGGGCTCAAATATCCTTATCTCATCCTGAATCCAGTAGGCCTGAATGGTCTGGGCATGCGTTCCAGAGCTTGTGGAGTCTATCCTATCCTCATAGAGGTCGCTTCCGAGGGTAATCCTGTTTCTCTTTCCCATCTTTATAGAGTACTCCGCCTCCCCTCCTAGGGTAGCCGTCCTGTGAGTAATGGGGGCAGCGGTATGGGTAATATCCTTCAATTTCTCTTCCTTTCCATAGCCTTTCAAAGAGAGGTCGGCTCTCTCACCCAACCTTGCTTTCCATCCCAGGCTTCCCCAGACTCTATGCTTATGCAATCTATCGTCATAGTCTGGGCTTTTCTCCATTCCTGGATATCCATGTTCACCATTATAGTAGCCACCCTCGAGGATTAGTCTTGACCAGGCGGCCAGATCGTAGGTGAACTTGCTAAAGAGATCATGGGCGTCATAATCGCTGTTAGGCCGATGGCCCCGAGATTGGTATTGTCCGCCAGAGAGAAGGTAACCAAATTTCTTTATCTTTGCTCCGTGGGCAAATTTGTTAATGAAGGTATTATGCGTAGCATGGGATGTCTCATAACTAAAGGCGGGCTTCTTGGGTGGCTCCTTAGTGATGATATTAATTCCCCCCCCCATAGCGCCCGAGCCATAGAGAGCAGAACCCGGACCTCTCACTATCTCTACCCTTTGGACATGCTCCAGGAGAGGGAACTCGCTTAGGTTGGCATATCCTTCCCGGATACAGTTCATCCTCTGACCATCGATCAGAACCAGAACCTGCTTCTCTGTGGAGCCCCTCATAGTTACCTGGGTCCTGGCCTCCATTCCTCCCCATCTCTGGATCCCTATTCCGGTCTCCCTCTCTATTACCTCTCCCATATTCCTTGCCCGGCTCTTTCTAATCTCCTCTTCGCTAATGGCCGTGACATGGAGAGGCACTTCCCCTAAGAGTTTTGGAGTAATGACCACCTCTCCCAGATCAAAGACCTCCTCCTGCCCATCTTCAGCTGCATAGGCGGGAGTGACCAGTGGACAGTGAACAGTAACCAGTAAAGACAGGGTGCTGATTACTGGTGATAGTAAAACTATTAAACCCCTCTTCCCTCTCATCCTTTCTTATTTTTGCCGGATACTAAGAAGATGTGGGGTTTGGAAGAGACCGGACTCTCTTCTACCACTACCAATGTTTCATAGACCTCTTCAATATTCTTATAGGTTAAGATCTCTTGCGGAGGGCCTTCCTGGAATATCCTCCCCCTTTTCAAAAGGATTAGTCTCTCACAATACTCCGCTGCCAAGTTGAGATCGTGGGAGACCATAAGAACGGTCAGATTCCTCTTCTGGTTTAAATCCCTAATCAGATTCAGAATCTCCACCTGATGATTGATGTCTAAATGGGCGGTCGGTTCATCGAGAAGAAGGATCTCTGGCTCCTGAGCAAGAGCCTGGGCAATCACCGCCCTCTGCCTCTCCCCGCCGCTTAGCTCTTCTAAATTCCTCTCCCCCAATCCTAAAGTCTCTGTCTCCTCCATGACCTCCTCTACTATTCTCAAATCCTCTTCGCTTTCTAAGAGTTGAAATCTCTTTAAGTAGGGAGTGCGACCTAAGAGGATAAAATCCTTTACCGAATAGGAGAAGAAGAGTTCCGGCATTCTCTGGGGAACAACGGCCATCCTTTTGGCCAATTCCCTATATTTTATCTCATCCAATCCCTTCCCTTCTAATGTCACCCTCCCCTTCCAGGGCTTTAATATCTTACTCATCACTCTTAAAAGTGTCGTCTTGCCGCTTCCGTTGGGGCCGATTACTCCTAAGAAGTCTCCCTTTTTCAGAGTAAAACTGATACCGTTCAGGATGGCTTTCGTATCGTATCCGGTCGTCACCTTCTCCAATTCAAGCATCTTACCTTCCTAATCTTATTGTCCTTTTGGTGAGAAAATAGATGAAGAGCGACCCCCCGAGGATCCCGGTAATTACCCCCACCGGAAGCTCTAAGGGAGAGATAATGGTCCTTGCTAGGGTATCACTGGCGATTAAGAATATCCCTCCTGCTAGACAAGAGGTGGGAAGGAGGATTCTATGATCGGGACCAAGGAAGAGGCGCATGAAGTGGGGAACGAGTAGTCCCACAAAGCCAATAATTCCCGATACCGAGACCGCCACCCCAGCGAGGAGAGAACCCAGGATAAAGAGGATCCTCTTCGTCCTCTCAATATTTATCCCCAGATGCAGGGCCTCCTCCTCTCCTAAGGAGAGGACATTCAGGTCCCGGCCATAGAAGAGAGAGATGGCTATCCCTACTAAGATAATGAGTGAGGCCAATTTTATAAGGGGAAGATTAGACTCTTCTAGGCTCCCCATAATCCAGAATAGTATTCCGTGTAGTTGATGTTCCTGAGATAGGGACATGATGAGAAGGATAATGGCTGAGGCAATGAAGCTTACCATCACCCCGGTTAGTAAGAGCATGGATATCCTAAGGTACCCCGGTCTTCGGGCAATGAAATAGACCAAGGATATGGCTCCCAAGGCTCCTAAGAATCCTGCCAAAGGGAGGATTGGGAAGCCAGCGATAACAGATAGGCTCACTCCTAGGGCCGCTCCCCCAGAGACCCCTAAGGTATAGGGCTCGACCAGGGGGTTTCGAAACATCCCCTGAAAGATGACCCCGGCTACGGCCAAGGCCCCACCCACCATGAATCCTAAGATAATCCGGGGAAGACGGATTTTAAATAGGATAATGTTCTCTACCCCTTGAGGTCGGAGGATATTGGAGAATGGAATGCGGGCCGGACCAAGGCTTAAGGCAAGAAGAGAGACGACGATTGAGACAAGAACGAGAAGAATTGATCCCATAACCCACTTTCTAACTTTTCTTTCCATATTAAAATTCACCCAATCCGGGATGAATCCTTCTTGCCAACTCTGGAAGACCCTTTAAGATGAGATTGGAAGAGGCAATAGTAATTGCCTGGGTGCTAAGGTCATCATAGATACGATTATCTCTTACTGCCGAGATATTCTCCCAGCCACTTCTCTTCTTCACGCTCTCCTTAGTATAGCTGCGGCCCATATAGGGAAGGATAATGACCTGCGGGTCTTTCTGGATAACGAACTCCTGGCTGATCCTGGGGTAGGGCTTATCGATACTTCCTGCAATATTCTCTCCTCCCGCGATCTCAATTAAATCATCGATATGGGAGCCCTTCCCGGCAGTGAAGAGCGGATTATACCCTACCTCGACATAGACCCGCGGCTTTTCTAATCCTTTAACCCTTCTCTTCACCTCAGCTATGGTCTCTTCCATCTCTTCCAGAAGCCTCCCTGCCTCCTTCTCTCTATCACATAGCCTACCGATCTCTTCCACCATCTCAAAGATACCCTTTACTCCTTGATGCCTGAAAACCACTACCTTTATCCCCAATTCTTCTAAGGTTTTGCAGATAGAATTCTGGCCGATGTAGCCTGCTGCCAAGACCAGATCTGGTTTTAGCGAGACTATCTTCTCCAGACTGGGCTGGGTAAAGAAACCAACCCTTTCGATTCCTTGAGCCTCTTTTAGATAATGGGAAGAAAGGGTCACCCCTACTAATCTATCCTTCAATCCCAGTTCAATCAGAGTCTCGGTATAGGCTGGGGCTAGGGAGACAATCCTCTGGGGAAAATCCTGGATCCTAGATCCGGGATCTTGGATTCCATCATTCTGACTCCAACCTAGAACAAAGGAAGATATTGACAGAATCAAGGCAATAAATTTTCTAAAGATTAAAGGAGCCTCCATTGGAAAGTTAGGACCTGGTTCATGGTGAGGTATTGCATATCCCAATCCTCGATAACCGATTTAGATATTTCATCAATCCTCTTAAAATCCTCTAAAAGCTCATCTGCGCGAACTTCTACACACTTATAGGGAAGGGGCTTATAGGCCGTGTCAGTGGTATAGAATTCGACATTCTTTAAGTATTTCTTCGCCGTATGGCAAGCCTTCAACATCTCCTCGTAGGTTGGTGCTCTGGAAATACGGTTATTTAACTGCTCCGGAGCAAACTGGTATATTTTGTAGGTTACCTCTTTTGAAATTTGACTTAAGAATCTTGCTATCTTTTCGATCTCAGCAAAACCCATTATAT
>DLMW01000051.1:5579-6191 GCA_002478245.1 bacterium UBP18_UBA7526 | reverse complement strand
AGAAAGGTCTTAGAATCGGCTAAAACTAAGATTAGATCACAAAAGATAAAGGTGACCAGAAGATTCACCTCAAAACCATCCAAAATAAAGATAGATAGAGAACAGGTGGAGCGTGCCCTCTCAAATATAGTCACTAATGCTATTGAAGCTATGCCTAGGGGAGGCAAATTAACTGTTATTACAGATTCTGATGAGGATTTTTTTGCGGTGAAGATTCAAGATACTGGTAGGGGCATTCCTGAAGAGAATATTATTAGGATATACGACCCTTTCTTTAGCACCAAGCCCGATGGTGTGGGTTTGGGATTAACTTTATGTTATGGAATTATTGTCGGCCACGGCGGTACTATAGGGGTAGAAAGTAAGGTGAGAAAAGGAACTGTTTTTACAGTCTCTTTGCCCCATTAGCCCTGTTACAAATACCTATCTACCCGAGAGAACAAAATTTGTAACAGGGTTAGCAAATATTGAGAGAGTAGAAGGTGCGTAACATAAAAATAGGGAGGAGCTTATGCCTGAAATAAAATATGATATAAGAAGAGGAGCAGATATATATCGGGCAATTTACTCAACTCGATTGCAAGGTTGGATTTCCACAGGTAAGATAAAGCG
>DLMW01000051.1:3783-5354 GCA_002478245.1 bacterium UBP18_UBA7526 | reverse complement strand
CTATCAGAAAGGAGGTGCCCGACTTAGTATTTTTGGATTTGAAACTACCTGATGGTGATGGGATGAAGATCGTCCCTAAAATCAAAAGGATAAATCCTCAAACAATAGTAAATATAATCTCTGCCTATGGTAGTGATGAAAGAAGAGAAGAGGCAAGGAAGAGGGGGATTTATACTTTTATTGATAAGCCATTTACTAAGAGAAAGATATTGGGAAGTATAAAAGCAGTTTCCTAAACGCATAAACGCTTTTTGGGAGAAAGAAATGGCCCAGGAGAAGATATTAGTAGTTGACGATGAGCCGGAGATGGGCTGGCTCTTCTCCAAGATATTGGGAGAAGAGGGCTATAAGGTATTGACCGCTTGCACCGGCCAGGAGGGGATTACCAAGGTCAAGGAGGAAATGCCGGATCTAGTCTTTCTCGATATAAGGTTTCCCGGTATGGATGGTATTGAGGTCTTAAAAGAGATAAGAAGGTTCGATAAGGATTTATTAGTCATCATGCTTACTGGCTATGAATCGGTAAAAACGGCGGTCTCAGCCATGAAATTGGGAGCCTATGACTATCTCTCCAAACCCATAGACAATGAGAAGATAAAGATTGTCATTGAGAATGCCCTGAAGACCAGGAGGTTGACCAGAGAGGTGGGCGATCTGCAAAAGGAGATTAGGAAGAGGTTCGCCTTTGAGCGCATCATTGGGAATAGCCTCCAGATGGAGAAGGTCTTCGACCTTATTAAGAGGGTGGCTACCTATGATGTCACTGTCCTTCTGCGCGGGGCAAGTGGAACGGGAAAGGAGTTGATTGCCCAGGCCATTCACTATGCCTCAAGCCGTTCCCGCGGTCCTTTTGTGGCCATAGACTGCGCTACCCTACCCGAGACCCTGGTGGAGAGCGAGATCTTTGGCTATGAGAGAGGAGCCTTTACTGGAGCCGAGGCCAGGAAGTTGGGAAAGTTTGAACTGGCCCAGGGAGGAACCCTATTCTTAGATGAGATCGGGAACCTCTCCCCCAATACCCAGGTGAAATTATTAAGAGCCCTTCAGGAGAAAAAGATCGAGCGTTTAGGGGGGAAGAGACCCATCGGGGTGGATGTGAGGGTGATTGCGGCAACTAGTGTCAACCTGGAGGAGGCCATGGAGAAAGGTCTTTTTCGGGAAGATTTATATCACAGATTGAATGTCTTCCCCATCCGCCTTCCACTGTTGAGAGAAAGAGAGGGGGATGTGCCCTTACTGGCAGAATACTTCTTAGCAGAGTTCAATAAGGAACTGAAGAAGGAGGTAAAGAAAATATCAGAAGAAGCCAGAGAACTATTAGTGAAGTATAGCTGGCCGGGGAATGTGAGGGAATTGGAGAATACTATAAAGAGCGCTGTTCTCTTAGCAGAGGATACCATCCTTCCCCAGCACCTGCCCCAGAAGATACAGGCGGTAAGGGATGAGGTGAGGTTAAGCGAATTGAAGGGACCCTTAAAGGAAGTGAGTAAGAGGGCTACCCAGAAGATAGAGAAGGAACTCATTACCAAGGTATTGAGAGAGGTGCACTGGAACAAGAGCAAGGCCGCCAA
>DLMW01000051.1:2625-3590 GCA_002478245.1 bacterium UBP18_UBA7526 | reverse complement strand
AAGAGATGAATACACGGAGGACCGCGGATATTGACACGGAGTACCACGGAAACACGGGAAACGCTGAGGACCACGGATGAAAGGGTTGTTATATGAGAAGTTGAGTTATGAAGTACGTGGTTGTGCAATTGAGGTTAGAAAGAATTATGGGCCAGGGCATAAGGAAAGCCTTTATCAAAACGCCTATGCTGAAGAACTTAAGTTGAGGAATATACCCTTCACAAAGGAAGAATCTATCAAAATATATTCTCCCAAGACTGGTAGAGTAATCAGTTCTTATCGCCCGGACTTTATTATAGATTCCAAAATTATTGTGGAATTAAAAGCTTTGGACAAGGTTCCCCAGAGAATGATTGACCGATTGTATGATTACCTAAGGAATAGTGAGTACGAATTAGGCTTCTTTATTAACTTTGGCAGCGATAAACTCTACATCAAAAGGATTATCTACAGTAACGACCAAAAACCCTGGGCTAAACGACTCAGTGGTACTCAGTGTTAGTATCTGTGTCTATCAGTGTATGGAGCGGAGCGTAATGGCGAAAGTAAGAATTCTGATAGTAGATGATGAGAAAGATATGTGCTGGATCCTCTCCCGGATCTTCACGGACATCGGTTATGAAGTAGCAATCACCCATTCCGGGAAGGAGGCCATCGCTAAGGCAAAGAAGGGCCATTTTAATCTGGCCATCGTTGATTTAAGGCTAAAGGATATAAGCGGAATAAAGGTTCTTTCCAGGATGAGAAGTCTCACCCCTGAGATGCAGATTATTATGATCTCTGCCTACGGGACTCCGGAGATAAAGGACGCGGTTAAAGAAATGGGGGTTTATGAGTTCATCGACAAGCCATTTCGGGTGGAGAGGATACTGAAGAGTGCCAGGAAGGCCTTGGAAAAGGCAGCTCCGCAAATTACTTTGCCCTCCAGGCCTCGCAAAACAGGGTGAATCCGCTTAAAAACCTGT
>DLMW01000051.1:515-2454 GCA_002478245.1 bacterium UBP18_UBA7526 | reverse complement strand
TGGAAGGAACTCCCTAAAGTATGGAAGATAATCCATAGAAATTACAGATTAGCCCGGATGGGAATCATGGATTAGCACGGTACCAACACAGATAGAAAAGATCGGAAATCTTTTAATAAACCCTAAAGCCTTGTAAAACAACCACTTAGGAGAATCTTAAGTGGTTTTTTATTTTTATCTTGGAAAGTTGGCACAGAAATTGCATATTAATATGTATGGACCCCATTAGAGGTCCTCACCTCTGGTGAGGCAGACGCCTACGGATTTATCCGTCCCAAAGGGATCCCGTTGGGATAAAGAATCTGGGTAGAGAAAGGGGGTGAGAAAAATGGCAGTAGAGAAAGCAATCGCTTCTGCCAGCCTGGTTGAGGTCATTGACCGCATCCTGGACAAGGGTCTTGTCATCGACGCTTGGGTAAGAGTCTCCTTAGTGGGTATTGAAATACTCGCTCTTGAAGCCAGAGCGGTAACAGCATCAGTAGAGACCTACCTGAAGTATGCTGAGGCTATCGGATTGACTGCAACCGCCGCAGCCTAAGGATCGGTCAAACCCCATTAGATAGGTTTCACCATCTAACGGGGTAAAAAGGATTCTTGCCGAGCCACCCCCCGCACCTCTTTGGTATTCAAGAGAATACTGAAAAGGTGGGAAAAGTCAATTTGAATTGTTAAAAGGTGCGGGGCATGGTTCGCCAAGAAATTCCTTTTTAGAGATAAGGAAAAGATGTCAGAAGTGTTAGATTTAAAGAATATTGTTGAAGATATTATTTCTTCCTATGAGAAGAGGATTGAGGGCCTTGGCTCCCTTTTCGATACCACCCACCTCATCCTTGGTGACTTCCGGGAATCTCTCCTTGATACCAGAGAGGAGAGAGAAAAAATCAATACCCAGCTTCGGGATACTCTTGCTAAGAATGAACATCTCAGGAGGAAGGACTTCGACAATATGATGCAGGGCATTCTCTCCGCTCAAGATGAGAGGGGAAAAGAGGTAAGGAATCTGTTAAATAGTTACCTTAATGAACAGAGAGAGATGGCAGGGGTTTTGAGAGAGAATTTAGGGAAGCTTAGAGACTCCCTTTCTAAAGGTGAAGCGGGAAGGGTCAAAGAATTCCAGGCGATGATTAAAGGAATCCTTACCAAACAGGAAGAAAGGAAAGAAGAGGTTACTTCTAAGCTAAAAGAGTTCCAAAAAGAGCAAAAGGATTTGGCAAAAAGACTCCAAGAGCTTTTAGCAAAAGGGAGAGAACTTCGGATAAGGGATCTCAAATCAATGCTTAAGGATTTCCAGGCCCAACATAAAGAGCGGATAGCTCGCCAGGAGGAAAGAAGAGAAGGGGTTCGCAGTATGCTTGGTGATTTCAAGAAAAAGAGATTAGAACTAGCCAAGAACTGGAAGATCGGGCAAAAGAGGATGGCTCACAGAAGGACTAGTTTGCCAAGGGCAATTCTCCCCCCTCCTTTACAAAGGAGGGGGTTTAACATAGATGCTCACAATGAGCGAGAAAAAAAATGAAAGGAGTGAGGTAAAGATGGGAATGGCAGAGGATATGGGAAGAATTGCAGAGGACATCATCGTTTCCCATGATGCGCGGGGAAAGGCGCTCGGTGATTTAGTAGCTGCTACCCGAAAAACCCTAAAGAGTTTTGCCCAAGATCGGAAGAAGATGGCTAGTGAGCAGGCGGAAAACCTAGCAGATTTTGTGGCAGATTTGACTAAGAATGTGGGCAAGATGCTGAAAGGTTTTCAGAAAGAGCATAAGGAGATGGCTGCAAATCTTAAAGATGCTCTTGAAAAAGGCGAGGCAGAGAGACTTAAAGCGATGGGAGACATTGAGGCCTATGTAGCGAATAAGCTCAAGGAATTCGATGATGCCCACACTGAGATGAGCGAAGCCCTCAAGAAAGACTTGGCTAAATATGTGGCGGGTATCGTTAG
>DLMW01000051.1:0-296 GCA_002478245.1 bacterium UBP18_UBA7526 | reverse complement strand
GCTAACTGGCAGGACTTAACTGCTACCATGGCTAAGAGAAGAGGCGTTATACCAAGGGTGGAGGTAAAGGTAAAGAAGGTCATGCCAAAGAAGAGACCTCCCAAACTGACTAGGAAGCAGAAGGATATCCTGACCGTAGTCAAGGAGAATCCGGACGGGATTACCCTTCCCGAGATTGCCTATGCCATGGGAGTGCCCTTTGTAACCCTGGCCAAGGACGCCAAGAAGTTAATAGACCTGAAGCAGATCAGGAAGAGGGAGAACCGTTACTTTCCTGCCTAAATACACGAATAAAC
>DLMW01000028.1:11394-12397 GCA_002478245.1 bacterium UBP18_UBA7526 | reverse complement strand
GGGTAACAACCAAAAGTGGACATCCTTTAGATCCCATATTCCCATAACCTCTGGTTGTCTTTGGAGATCATGAACTTAACTTTTGGAATGAGGTAAATAGTTACTTTCCGCCCCTGGGTAGCAGCCAACTTTGTAGCGCTTTCCTGTAAAGCTCTTGGTTCCGTCTTTGTAGAACCAGAGGACTTCTTCTAAAATCTTATTGGCTCCCTTGACTGTCTTTACTTTGTGTCTTTCGCAGAGGTAAGGGATGCGCCTCTGGAGATAATCAAAGGATTTTTCTACTTTTCCCTTGGCCTGGGCCTTTCCTTCACTGGTATAGATTAGCCCAATCCCCAGCATCTTCAAAGCCCTTCTAAAAGATGCTGTGATTATCCAGGCAATAGGCCTGGGGTAGGGCAACGTCCTCTACCACAGCCCTTGTCATGCAAAGGTGATCCCAGCTGGTCTCTTGTAGGGTTATTAGAGCCTTTACAAACCTTCTGGAGTAATCATCCTTGGTCAGGATGAGGCTCTGTCTTTTAGGCTTCGATCCAGAGATGGTGAGAGGTATCGTGTGGAAAGAGCATCCCGGCGGTCTCAAACCTCTTGAATAAACCTTCTGTTTCTCTTCGGGAAGTGCATGGTAATAGTCGTGTCTTAAGGCAAACCTTCTGAAGGTATTGCGATGGAAAGGATGCCCAAATCTCTTCTCTGCTTCCTCTGGTAGATGTCTTGTGAGATAACTCTTGCGTTTGCAGAGGGTAAATTCTCCTCTAGAAGCCTTTCTTAACCATTCTCTACGTAATATGTAGAGCCGGGCTCTCTTTAAACCCAGCATCTGAGAGGCCTCATCCTCGCTAATCCGGTGCTCATTGAAGGCTTCTAATACCTTCTCCACTACCTCTTGGCTTAATCGCTTGTGCAATTGTTGAGTCATAGTGACCACCTCCTTTTAGGCTAAAGGCCTTTTTAGAGGTAGTCTATCTTATGACCCTAATTTATTCAAAATCTCTGTTTTTGATGT
>DLMW01000028.1:2939-11274 GCA_002478245.1 bacterium UBP18_UBA7526 | reverse complement strand
TTTTGATGTTCACTTTTAAAAGTTCCGTAACACCCTACAACAACTGTATGGCCAGCTAAAAAGTTTTTGGGTGAGGTTAATAAAAACGAAATCAAGAATAGCTTACCTAATGGCTCCTTCCTCTTTAAGGAGTCTTCTCTTTTTCTGGATCCCCTTTGCATAACCGCCCAGTCTTCCATCACTACGGATTACCCGGTGGCAGGGGATGACTTCTGGATAAGGGTTTTTTCTTAAGACCTGGCCCACTGCCCGGGCGGCCTCTGGACTTCCCATTCTCTCTGCTACCCATTTATAGGTTCTTACCTCTCCGGAGGGAATGGTCTTCACTATTTTTAGGACCTTCCTTTGGAAAGGGGTGAGTCTACTCAAGTCCAATTTAGTCATGGACTAACTTCTTCTTGCGAAGTTTTCTATGATAGGCTAAAGCGAAGCGATGGGCCTCGTCCCTGATTCTCTTCAGAAGATATAGGGCAGAAGAGTTCCTGGCCAGGATAAGGGGAAGGGATCTCCCCGGAATGAATAGATGTTCATACTCCTTGGCTAAGGCAGCAACAGGAAGTTTTATCTTTAGTTTCTTCAGCGTTCTGAGCACAGTATTAAGTTGGCCCTTTCCTCCATCGACTAGGATGAGATCGGGCAGGATCTTTCTTTCTTTCAAAAAGCGGCGGTACCTTCTCTCTACTATCTCAGACATCATGGCGTAGTCATCCCTTCCCTTCGTCCTCTTAATTCTGAATCGGCGATATTCGTCCTTGTCTGGTTCACCACCCTTAAAGGTCACCAGAGAACCAGTAGCCAGGGTCCCGCTTATACTTGAGATATCGAAGGCCTCTATTCTAAAGGGGAGTTCTCTCAATCCTAAGATCCGCTGAAGTTCTCCCAAGGCCTCCTCCTTCATCTGCTGGCTCCTAGAATACTCCTCTAGAAGGATGAGCCCAGCATTCTTCTCCGCCAATCTAATGAGGTTTAGCTTATCTCCTTTTCGGGGAATGAGCAGCCTGACCTTTCGTCTAGCCTTCTGCTCAAGATAGTCCCTAATCAGTCCCTTCTCCTCTATCTCGTTCTGGAGGATGACCTCCTTTGGAATATAAGTGGCATTATAATAATACTGTTTGACTAAAGAAGTGAGGATCTCCTCTTTTGACTTATCCTTTATTCCCCTCAAGAAGAAGTGTTCGCTGCCCATGAGTTTTCCTCTGCGAATGAAGAATATCTGACTACAGGCACTGTCCGGACCGAGAGCAAAGGCCAGGACATCCTGATCCAGTGGTTTTGTTGAGATGACCTTCTGTCTCTCCCTTATCTTCTCTAAGGATTGAATCTGATTGCGCAATATAATGGCCTCTTCAAATCTTAAGGCCTCTTTGGCCTCTCCCATCCTCCTCTCTAATCTCTTTATCAGTCTATCCTGTTCTCCCTTTAGGAATAGGCGGGCCTCTTCCACAATCCTCCCATAGTCCTCCCTGCCCATCTTCCCCGCACAGGGGGCAAAACATCTCTTGATGTGATAGTTGAGACAGGGTTTCTGGGGTTTGAGACCAATTTTTTTCTGGCAGGTACGGAGGGGGAAGAGGGTTCTTAAGAGTTTCAGGGTCTGGCGTATGGCTTGGGCATTGGTATAGGGGCCGAAGTACTTCGCCCCATCATTCTTTACCTTCCGGGTAACAAAAATCCTGGGAAAGTCCTCCCTGGTCATCTTCAGATAGGGATACCTCTTATCATCCCTGAGGCTCACGTTGTATCTGGGATGATATTCCTTAATGAGATTACATTCTAAGAGTAGGGCCTCTACCTCATTATCCGTAACCTTATAATCCAAGTCCCGGATCTGGGAGGTTAGGGCACTTAGTTTGGGGGTAGCTGCTGGCGCTGGGAAGTAACTCTTCACTCGCTTGGCGAGGTTGGTTGCCTTGCCTACATAGAGGATGTTGCCCGCTTCATCCTTGAATAGATAGACCCCGCAACTCTGGGGAAGGGAGGCTATTCTCTCTTCTAACCTCACCCCTCCCCCCTTATCCTTCCGGTTACTATCTCCAAGATAGTTCTCATCTCTTTAATCCCTAAGATAGTGGAGACCAGGGCTAAGGTTACTAAGCCAGCCACAATGGCTACCCCCACCTGAAGGACTCTAAGATTGAGAGTAACGACATGGGGCTCGAAAGCCCGGGCCACAAGCCAAGAGACTATGCCCATAATAGAGGAGGCGCTGAGGATGCGGATAAAATTGGTAAGGATCCTCCTCCCCCCTAACCTACCGATCCTTCTCCTTAGGAGCCAGAAGAGGAGGGACATATTCCAGACCGCTACCAAACTGGTAGCTAAGGCTAAACCCCCTTGGGCTAAGGGCCTCATGAGGATGAGGTCCAGAACGATATTGCTTATTACTGCAAAGCAGGCCACCCTGGCCGGGGTCTTAGTATCCTTTAAAGAATAGAAGACCCTCACCAAAATGATTACTGTCCCAAAAGCAAAGAGCCCCAGGGAATAGAAGAGAAGGGCCCAGGCAGTAGCCGAGGTATCATAGGCAGTGAATTTCTTATACTGGAAGAGAAGGCGGATGATGGGCGTTCTTAAGACGATCAATCCGATACCTGCTGGTATGGTAGTGAAGAAGGCCAGGCCCAGTGCCTGGGATAGGGTTTCTTTCAGTTCCTCTATTCTTTGGAGGGCCGTCTGTCGGGACATAGTGGGGAAGATAGCGGTAGCGATAGCGATACCAAATAGGGCTAAGGGAAGCTGGAATAATCTATTGCTATACCATAGGGCAGAGACGCTTCCCGGAGGACAGAACCTGGGAAGGGAAGCCAACCAGTGGTCAACAGCAGTATTGATGGGGGTGGCGGCCAGACCAATTGCTGCGGGAAGGAAGAGGAGCCCGATCTTTCTAATCGCGGGATGCCGATGATCTATTCGAGGAAGGGGAGAGAAACCCTTCTTCAGGACAAAGGGGGCTTGAAAGAGTAGCTCCCCGGCGCCACCGAGGATTACCCCCAGAGCCAGGCCCATAACCGGGTAGCGGAATCTATTACAGATAGTGAATATGGAGAGAATGACCAGGATATTTAGAATACAGGGAGTGAAGGCGGGAACGGCGAAGTTTCCCAGGGAGTTTAGGATCCCCATAATAAGGGCCGCAAGACAGCTGAAGATCATGAAGGGAAACATGATCCGCAAGAGCCCAAGGGTTAATATCTTATTCTCAGTATCAAAGCCCGTGAAATGAACGATGGAAGGGGCGATCAGGATACCGATAATGGTGAGAAGAACCAGAACCAAGAATAATAAGTGAAAGGTGGTATGTGCTATCCGGAAGGCCTCTTCTCTTTTCTCTTTAGCCAGATATTCGTTGAAGACCGGAATGAAGGCTGCCGAGAGGGCTCCCTCGCCCAATAAGCTCCGAAATAGATTTGGGATAATGAAGGCAAAGAAGAAGATATCCCTCATTCTAGAGACAAGTATGGTGGCAATGGCCATATCGCGCACTAATCCCAGGATGCGGCTAGTCATGGTGCCCAGGCTAACTATTGCCGCCCTTCTGGTTATTCTTTCCCTATCCCCCAATCTCGCCTCGCTCCGTCCTGAAGTAAAGATTGAAAACAGTCAACAGAAAACTGTTCTCTACCGATCTCTCTTTTCTGGCAACCGTTTTCCGCTCACTGATTACTGACTGCATAACTTAAGAATAAGTAACTCCAGTACCATCCGCGGGGTCTTGATGCTCGACTTTATCTCTACCTCTGCCTGGAGGAGATTCTCAAAACTTTCTATTAACCTTGTTAGAGGGAAATTCTTGGCCTGGCTGATCAGATTCTTTACGACAAAAGGTCTTAAGGCTAAGGCCTGAATAATGGCTCCTTGAGATAGTTTTTTTTCTAACAGGTTTTTAGTGCGCAGGAGGAGGCGAAACTGGCGGACGACCATATAGAGGATCTCAGTAGCCGAGGTTCCCCCATCCATCATCCGGGAAAGGATGGCCAGGGCCTCCTTCTCTTTCTTCTTTCCTAGGGCCTCGGTCAATTCAAAGATGGTATGGGTCTTTACCGCTCCTACCAGGCTTTCCACATCCTCAAGATCAATCTCCGCTCTCTCTTCAATGTGAATGAGTAACTTCTCCAGCTCCCCTGCCATCTCACCCAGATCATTCCCCACCCTCTCGATCAGAAGATTAAGAGCCTGGAGAGAGATCTTTTTCTTTCTTTGATAAAGATAATTCCTCACCCAGAGAGATAACTCCCTATCTTTTAAGGAATAGAAGACAACAGATCTTCCCTCTTTCTCTATGGTGGCATAGAATCTTTTCTTTAAATCTACCTGAGGAGTCCAAAGGATGAGACAGACATCTTGAGAAGGATTTTCTAAGTATTCCATTATCTTCTCTTTGACAGAGGGGTTTAATTTCTGGGCATCCCTTATTACTATTAGCCTCTTCCCTCCCCCCACAGGTTGGGTGAGGAGTTTATTCATAAGCTCTCTCCCCTCTATTTCTTTTCCTGAAAGGAGGTCGTAGTTAAATGGTAAGAATTCCGGCTTTATTAGAGTCTCCTTTATCCTCCGCAAAGCCTCTTCCTTCAGATAATCCTCTTCCCCACTAAATAAATAAACCGGACTAACTCTTCCGGCTTCGATCTCTCTTATCAGTTCTTGACATCTCATCTTAGAACCTTCCTGATTTCTAAAACCCCACCCCTTTCTGAGCTCGGAAAGGGGTGGGGGGCTAATTGTATCTTGGGTAGGTCTAACTTAGGGAGTGACGGTTAGGATCTTCTCGGCCTGCTCTGGATATTGGGCGATGAAGCGCAGTTCCCCATCGGTTAAGGGCTTCTGGGTATGGACATTGGCATAGCGGACCAGTTCTAGGATCCGGGTGGCCTGGGCATCATCCTTAAACTCGATCTCCAACTTCCCATAGACATTCCGGAAGCCTTTGATGCCTGAATATTCACCAGCCACAATCTGTCTTCCGGTTTCGATTATCTCTGGTTCTCCCCGACCCAGTTCCTCAAAGTCATAGAGTTCGTAATTCCGTCGGTCTTTTAGGGCCCCATCGGCATGGATGCCCGATTCATGGGCAAAGGCATTGGCCCCTACGGCTGGTTGGTTCACGGGAATGGGGACCCCAAAGGCATAGGAGGCGTATTTGGCAATCTTCCAGGCCTTGGTGAGGTCTACTCGTTCATCGAGAATATATCTATCCTGGAATCCACTGGATTTCCTTAGGGCCAGGATTACCGAGACCAGATCGGCATTCCCCGCCCTCTCCCCCATACCATTGACCGTGGTATTGATATAGGCAGCGACCCCGGCATCGAGGGCTCCCTTGGCTCCAGCGAGTGATGTGGCTACGGCCATTCCCAAATCATTATGACAATGTAACTCAATATCTATCCTAACCTTTTCCGCAAGGGTTTTAACCCTTTGGTAAATAGTGAACGGGTCATCGAAACCCAGGGTATCACAGTAACGAATCCGGTCTGCCCCGGCCTCTTTAGCCGCTTGAGCGAATTCAATTAGATATTCCATCCTAGTGCGTGAGGCATCCTCAGCATTTACTCCCACACTCCCCGCACCCAACTGGCGGGCTCTCTTAACCGCATCGGTCATCTCCTTGATTACCCCTTGATAGTCAATTTTGCCCAGGAACTTATGCTTTATCATCTGCTCAGAGGTAGAGATGGAGACATTCAGATGTTTTAATTGGGGCACCTTCTCAAAGGCGAGATCTACATCCTCGCGAAGGGCACGAATCCAGCCACTTAGTCTGATAGGCTTGAGCAATCCGATCTCTGCTAATTCTAGATTGGCATTTAGGTAATTCGTCTCATGGCGCGTGACGGGAAAGCCAAATTCTGACTGAAAGATACCCATCTCATTGAGGTAGATATTGATCAGGGTCTTCTCCAGCTTTGCCAGTCCCAACTTTGCCGTCTGCACTCCGTCCCGATTGGTGACATCGATAATGTAAATCTTGTTTTGAGCCATCCTCCCCTCCTATAATTTTTCCATTGAAGTTCTCTAGGCCAAAACAGCGGGAGATACATAGTCTCCATATCTTGCCCTGGCCTCTTCTAAGGTCTGCTTCTGTTCCTGGAGAGTCTTAAACAGAATATCCGGAGCATCGGTTACTTCTCTTCTATAGAACTCAACGATCCTTCCTATTTTCGCCAGATTCTCCGGGATCCTTAAGGTAAATTGCTTTACATATTCTTCCTCACGGTAATCCTTAGCGAGTACCTCTTTAAACAACCTCTTGAGGTCTTCATACTTTGGGATGTAACCAGTGGGGGTCTTAATGGCTCCCGCCCCACCATGGACACGAAGTTCCATCCACTTCACCCAGATATGCTTATCCCGGAGATCGTTGACGAACCTACCATCCTTATCCTTTAGAAAATAGTTGACGCCAAAAACCTTTGGGGGACTCTCGAGTCTTTTTCCGAATTCCAGGTTATTCTGGATATACTTACCCAGGGGGATGGAGACGAAGTCCTGAATGCTCATCAGATTTATCTCAGGCACGCCCTCCTTACCGATGATGGCAAAGGTGGTCTCTGTCTCCAGAGAAGCGCCGTAGGCAATGATACCATGTTCCCAACTGAAACCCTGTTGACAGGGCAGATAGGCCTTGGTATCGCGGCCCCCATACATAATCCCAGCCAGCTCCACACCAGAAGGGTTATCCAGTTCCGGATCGCAGTTCTTCAAGGCCTTCAGGGATAAGCAATAGCGGGCATTCTTGTGCGCAGGTGGGATTTCGGCGCCTCTTTTATCCTTCTTACCTTTGTACCAAGAACCGGAGAAGTTCTCGCCACTAGTGGGGATTTCTGTCTTCATGCCCAACCAGTAGGGTTTTTTATCCTTGACCAAGACATTGGAAAAAACTACCTCGCCTGGGGTGTGCAGCACATCCCAGATGATTGGGTCATCATGGGCGTTGACATTCTGGATGATGCCAAAGATGCCCCTCTCCGCATTGGCCGCCATACATCGGCCATTGGTAATACGAAAGTAGGCAATGTCATCTCCCAGGATTGTTTCTCCAGGAAGCATGGCGGTGGAGGTCTTACCGCAGGCAGAGGGGAAGGCACCAGCAAAGTAGGTCTTCCGTCCACCCTTTCCCCTAACACCCATGAGAAACATATGTTCGGCTAACCAGCCCTCCTGGTCCGCTCTACGAATCGTGAGCCTAAGTGCCAGTTTCTTTAGCCCTACCGTATTACCAGCATACTGGGTATTGATGCTGTAGACAGTATCGGTGAGGTAATCGATGTAGATGCGCTTCTTGGCGCTCTCCACGCTCACCATTCTCTCGTTTAGCTTGCCACAAGAGTGCAGGATGGAGAAGAATTGCGCTCTGGGACTGAGTCTCTTGAACTCTTCATAACCAGGTCGGTAGAGGAGGTTTAAACTGTGGGAGACATAGAAAGAATCAGTACACTCCAGGCAGGGAATGCTGAATGGGGAATTATTCGGTCCCAGCGTCAGAAAGCGTACGATCATCGTCCGGCCTTTCATGGCACCCTTTAGAAAACCTTTCACCTCCGCCAGGCCCTCTTCCCGCTCCATCTGGTTCAGGGCCTTGCTCAATGTCTCGCCCTGCGGAACCAGGTACTTCGTCACCTTCCGGTCGCGGCCCTGATCCTCCATCCCATCGAAGTGAATGGTATGCCCGGGAATCTCTAAGGGTCTTTCCTCTCCCAATCTTATCGCCATCTGACGAGTATACTCGATATCCTCGGCTGAATCCGTGCTCACCCATACCGCCTCCGGCTCACACAGTTCGATGGCATTGGCGATAAATGCCTGCAAACGCTCATTCTCAATGGCCGCTAAATTGCGGTAGTCTCTCTCATCGAGTTTCGACTTTAGATACTCCAGATAGGAATTTTTCATTACTTCTCCTCCCAAACAAAAAGACCACCCAGAGAAACCCCTCTAGATTATCCCGATGCGTTTCCTTTCCGCTAAGAGAATAATATCCCGCAACTCCTCAATATTGCGGGCTCCTAACCAATTCTTATCGAAGTCTTTATCCTGGGCAATCTGGGCAATGGCCGCCAGAGCGCGAAGGTAGAAATTGCGTTCCTGGCTAGAGCCTACCAGAACGAACATGGTGTGAACCGGCTGGGATGTCTCGGGAAAGACGATTCCTTTTTTGCAACGGACTAAGAGGATGTCAAACTTTTGGATTCCTTGGACAATGACATGCGGTATGGCCAGCCCGGGGGCGATCACGGTACTGGTCTGCCTCTCCCTCTCCACAAAGAGATCGAAGAGGGTCTTTTCATCTACCCCCACCCGCTGGGAGAGGACAGCAGACAACATTTTAAGCATCTAC
>DLMW01000028.1:0-2796 GCA_002478245.1 bacterium UBP18_UBA7526 | reverse complement strand
GATTTTAAACATCTCTTCTAATGATATAGAACGCTCTATATCTAAAATTTCACAGTCTTTTATCAGGCGGTCAAACCTATCTTCAATAATCTCATCCCGCTCGAACAGAATCTCCCTCAGCTCACTCTGTAGTGTAGCACCTGCTATCTCTTTGGTGGTAATGCGCTGAATAACATGCATCAGGGCTGAGCGACGTTCCACCTTAGCCCGGGCGTAGGCCAGATACCAGATCAAACCAGCAATAACAAAAAGGGCGCAGAAGGATAGGATCAAACCTCCCATCTCCACTAATAAAAAGCCGCATCCCAGAATTCCTAGTATCTGTATGCCCGGATAAAGGGGAGAACGAAACTTCGGCCGATAACTCTGTATCTTACTTTCTCGCATAATGATTACGGCAACATTCGCTAAGATGTAAAGCAGGATGAGTAATGCCGAGGCAATCTTTACTAAAAACTCCAACTCTAAAAACCCTATGGATAGAGACATAACTGCACCTGTGAAGAATATGGCATAGTGCGGGGTTTTGAATTTAGCATTTATCCTTTCAAAAAATGCCGGGAGGAGCCTATCTCGGCTCATTGCTAAGGGATAGCGGGGGGAAGAGATAAGGGAAGCATTGGCCGTGGAGACAAAGGCCAAAAGCGCCGCAACTGCCATAATGGCAACCCCGGCCCCACCAAAAAAAACTCTAGCAGCATCCGAAATGGGGGTAAGGCTATGCTGTAATTTGTCTGCGGGAAGAAGACCAATAGTCACGAATACCACCGAGCCATAGAAAATCCCCACAATAATCAGGGAAAGGATCATTCCCAAGGGGACATTTCTTGCCGGATTTTTTATCTCTTCAGCAATAGAAGCGACCTTGGTTAGCCCTCCGTAAGAAATAAAGACCAATCCCGCAGTAGCAAATAGCGAACCAAGACCAAAAGGGGCAAAAGGAACATATCTTTCAATATGGATGGAAGGGAAGCCAAAGGATACATAGAAGAGCAAAGCAGCAAATAGACCAAAAACCATGGTCACCTGCCACTTTGCCGCCTCTTTTATGCCCAGAAAATTAAGAATAATAAAAAGGAAACAAAACGAAAGAGCAAGGAGTTTTATAGGGATAGGCAAAACCAACTCCGCATAGGCTGCCATACCGATAAGAGCAAAGGCGCCTTTAAGGCTTAAGGAAAACCAACTACTTAAACCACCAATGACCCCAGCGATGGGACCCATGCTCCTGGATATATAAAAATAGTCGCCTCCCGCACGAGGCATAGCAGTAACCAGTTCTGCCTTGCTAAGCACTGTGGGTACAGCCAAAAAAGAAGCCAATATGTAAGAGAGAAATAGGGCAGGTCCGGTCTTTGTAAAAGCGATAGCGGGTAAAACAAAGAGGCCAGAACTAATCATGGCTCCAGAGGCAATACAAAAGACATCGAGAAGACCCAGTTCTTTCTTTAATTTCTCTTCCATGGTTATCTTACTTCTTCTCCTCTTCTTCTGGGAGGATTCCTCTCTTCCACTTTGCTGTAGGAAATCCCCTCATTACCCGATTGACGATTTCCTTGGCCAAGTTATCGATGGCTCTGGCCTTTCCCTCTGCCTCGCTCTCTTGCCGCTGGAGGGCAAGATCCGTATGCCAGATGGTGGTATCTCCCCTCATCCCCTCTTCTTTGAAGAGGATCTCACCAGTAGTCAGATCCTTCAAAGTAATATCTGCCTCAATATATACCTCGTATTCCTCTGCCACATCGTAGTCATCATAGGATAAGACATCCTTACCATAGCTACTTACCGTTCCCTCTAGCAGGGCATCAGCATCCATAAGGCTGGTAACCTTCAGTCTCCCGTCAGTGAGAAAACTTTCAATGACGGCATCGGTCAGGCTATTCTCTGCCCCATACTCATAGGTATCATTCCCAAAAATGGGAATGGCGATCTTCTTGATATGGGGAGGCAGCTTATACTCCGACTTATAGGCGCAACCAGTTACCATGATTCCAATTATAAGCATTGTTAATAGAATCGCTCGTTCTATCTTCATTTTTCTTGCTATTTCGTGACAATATTGACCAATCTCTTGGGTACTATGATGACCTTTTTGATCTTTTTACCCAGAATAAACTTCTTTACTCTCTCATCAGATAAGGCCTTCTCCTTTACTTCCTCATCACTCGAATCTATAGGAACATTTATTCTACTTCGCAGCCTGCCATCTACCTGAATAACAATGAGGATCTCCTCTTCCACAATTGCCTTGGGATCATAGGTTAGCCAACTCCTTTGGCCGATGCTCGGTCTATTGCCCAAGATCTCCCAGAGCTCCTCACCGATATGGGGGGCAAAGGGAGAGAGTAATAGCACTACGGTCTCGATGGCCTCTTTTAACTGCGAACTGTGAACTGTAGACTGTGAACTGTGGATAGTATTGACCAGTTCCATGATGGCAGAGAGGGCGGTATTGAAATGGAACCTCTTCTCAATATCCGCAGTCACCTTCTTAATCGTTAGATGGGTAATCCTTTTCAATTCCCTTTCAGGGGATAGTGGGGGTTTTATACCCTTTCTCACCCTTCCTAACCCTTGCTTACCCTTCCTAACCCCTATATCTTTAAAATCATTAACTAATCTCCACACCCTATTTAAGAAGCGGAACGATCCCTCCACCCCCTCTGCGCTCCATTCTAAGTCCTTCTCCGGAGGAGAGGCGAAGAGGATGAATAGGCGGGCGGTATCGGCACCATACTTATTCGTTATCTCATCGACAGAGACCACATTCCCCTTTGATTTGGACATCTTGGCCCC
>DLMW01000012.1:2397-8356 GCA_002478245.1 bacterium UBP18_UBA7526 | reverse complement strand
GGGATCTCTGCTAACCAATTGAAAGAGGAGATTAACGTTAGCTACAAGACCGCCTGGGAGATGCTTTATAAGATCCGCTCCTTTATCCATCAGTGCCCGCTTTTAGAGCAACTTAAGGGCCAGGTAGAAGTTGATGATACCTAATGTCAAAAGCCCCACTCTCCCAAAGGTCATTAAAACCCATATTGCCCAAGGTATCGCCCCAACACTTACAGAGTTATCTATCAGCAGGTGATTTCAAATTCAATGAACGAAACAATGGAGATTTTATTGCTTTAGTACTATCTAAACTAATAAATTCTTATCCTTTAATGGGATAATTGCCTTACCCAATTTATGATATACTACCCTGTGGTTGACAGAATAGAAGAGAGTGTGATAGTATAATAATAGTAATTTATGAGCCGCTAGCTCATCCGGTAGAGCACCGCCCTTTTAAGGCGGGTGTGGCAGGTTCGAGTCCTGCGCGGCTCACCATAAATGTCCCCATCGTCTAGCCTGGTTAGGACACCAGGTTTTCAACCTGGCAGCAGGGGTTCAAATCCCCTTGGGGACACCATTTCCTTTAGCGCACCTTTTCGGGGCAACCTGACGGCACTGGTTCACCATGAACCACGTGGGGTTCATGGTAGCCCTGAACTCAACGTAAACCCGGTTGGCGACACCAGGGCGCTTAGTTCAGAGGGAGAACAGTCCCGCACTTTCCATGGGCGGTTAGCTCAGTGGGAGAGCATCTCCCTTACAAGGAGGGGGTCAGAGGTTCAAATCCTCTACCGCCCATGTTACATATAAGAAAGTGCAGGAAGGTCGTAGGTTCCAGTCCACTAGCGCTCCAGCAGAACGCGAATGGTCGCGAATTTAAAGAAGCACAAATATTCACAGATAAAGAAAGACGCGAATTCTCGCGAATGATTTATTCGCATTAATTCGCGTTTTTTCATTCGTGTTGTTTCGTATGCGAACGAAGGGAGAAATGGGAAGAGCATTCGTTACTGATGGCCAATGGAGGAAAACCCTGGCCGTAGTCCGTTCCTTGGGAGAGAAGGGGATTGAGGTTACCATAGGTGAGAATACCAGACTTGCTACTAGCCTCTTCTCAAAATATGCTACTAAGAGAGTAGTCTATCCTTCTCCCAAAACAAGACCGGATACTTTTATCGACTATTTGTTAGATGAGTTGAAAGAGACATCCTACGATATCCTCTTTCCTATGGAAGAAGAGACCCTACTTCTCATCGCCAAGAATAGAGAGAGATTCTCAAAACTCACCCATCTCTTAATCCCCGATTACGAAAAGATTGAGTTTGCCCGGAATAAGAAGAATATCATCAAAAAGGCCCAGGAATTAGGCATCCCCTATCCCAAGACTCGGGCTATTAAACACATTGATGAAATAGGAGAGGTTTCTAAAGAGATTGGGTATCCGGTAGTAATCAAGCCCCAGGTGAGCTTCGGCTCCTATGGGATTAAACGGGCAAGAAACGAGGAAGAATTAATCTCAAAATATAAAGAGGTCCACAAGATCTATCCCTTCCCCTTAATTCAGGAGTCCATCCCCCAGGAGGGGGAGGCCTTTGGAGTGAGTGCGCTCTTTAATAAAGATTCGCAGCTTCGTGCGGTCTTTGTCCACAAGAGGTTGAGGGAGTATCCAGTCACTGGCGGCCCGAGTACTTTAAGAGAGAGCGTAAAGAATGAAAAGGTACAGGAATTGGGACTAAGATTACTGAAGGCTCTGGATTGGGTAGGGGTGGCGATGGTGGAGTTTAAAGTCGACCCTAGGGATGGGGAGCCGAAGCTTTTGGAAGTCAATCCCCGGTTCTGGGGCTCCTTACAGCTTGCTATTCTATCCGGAGTGGACTTCCCCTACCTCATCTATAGGATGGCAAAGGAAGGGGATATCGAGCCGGTCCTCGATTATAAGATTGGGGTAAGATGTAGATGGATGCTTCCAGGAGATCTTCTCGCCTTCTTCTCTAATCTAAGGAGGCTCAAGATCTCGCCCGGCTTCTTTAACTTCAGGACAAACTATGATATATTATCCCTAAGAGACCCTGGCCCCACCTTAGGCCGCGCACTCTCTATCTTTAGCCTCCTCTCCCAGAGAGAGATGAGAAGGCTACTCTTCAGGAGATAAAGTGCTCAATGCTCTGACAGTCGATGTTGAGGATTGGTATCATATCTGTGAATTGGAAGACATCTTCCCCCCTTCCCAATGGGACGAATATGAGGACCGGGTCTCAATCGGCTTAGAGAAACTATTAGATATCCTAAAGAAAAAGAAAGTAAAGGCCACCTTCTTTATCCTGGGATATGTGGCCCAGAGGAATCCTCAAGTTGTAAAATCAATAAAGAGGGATGGCCATGAGATCGCCACCCATGGATATGGCCATATTCAGGTTTATAGACAGACAAGAGAGGGGTTTAGAAGGGATTTGAGAAAATCGATAAAAATAATTGAGGGAATAAGCAGGAGTAAAATCATTGGTTATCGCGCGCCAGAGTGGTCGATAAGGAAGGATACCTACTGGGCATTGGATATCTTAAAAGAGGAAGGTCTCAGGTACGACTCCAGCATCCTGAAGGTAAAACTCATCGGTGAACCAACGGTCGCTAGATATCCTCATAAGGTTAAGACGAAGAAGGGAGAGATACTGGAATTTCCCCCTACCATTATGAGGACCTTTATGGGCAATATGCCCATCGCCACTGGCTGGGGACTACGGTTTGGGATCTGGTGGGATATAAAAAGAACCATCAGAAACCTGAATAAAGAAAAAGTGCCCGCCCTATTCTGCTTTCATCCCTGGGAGTTTGATCTGGAGCATCCCAAGGTGAGGCTTCCCTTCTGGAGGAACTTCGTCCATTACACAAAGATAAAAAGCACTTCTTATAAACTTCACAAACTACTTGAAGAGTTTGAATTCGGACCAATAAGAGAGGTCCTCAGAATTGGGTGATTGGTAATAATTGGTTTACGGTAAACGGTAAACCCTGTTAGAAAATTCAACAGATATCTCCCTTAAAGAAATATTCCTTGAAGACAAAACCCTATTAAAATGGATTTCTAAGGGGGTAAACAGCGAAGCGGGTAAACGGTTAACCTTGAGTAATACTGTTTACTCTTGCGAAACTCAAGTGAGGAAGAAGTGAAAGTGACCTTTCCCCATGTGGGAAGGATGGATATCTTCATAAAGGGGATGGCTAGGGCCCTGGGCATGGAGGCCGTAGTCCCTCCCACAAACTCCAAGAGAGCCTTGAACTTAGGAGTGAGGTATGCCCCAGAGTTTGTCTGCCTGCCCTTCAAGTTAATACTCGGCAATCTTATCGAGGCCCTGGAGAGGGGGGCGGATACCATCATCTTGGTAAGCGACAGAGGCCCCTGCCGTTTGGGACTATACGGGCTGCCCCTCCAGATCATATTAAAGAACTTAGGATATAAATTCAACTGGGCCACTCTGGATAGCCCCCAGGCTATAAAGAGCACCTTCCAGTTGGGGATGATAAAGGGGGTAAGGGAGTATCGGGATAAATTGACCTTCGTGGATGCCTTACTTGCCTTCCACTTCGGCTGGAAGAAGATGCTCGCCACAGAAGAGATTGAGAGGCTTTCTCTAAAGATCCGACCCTACGAGATAAATAAAGGGGATACCACAAAGGTCTTCTATCATGGGATGAGGGCTATTGAGGGAGCAGAGAATCTATACGATTTAAGGAAAGCATTGGATGAGGCGATAAGGAATTTAAAGAAAATCCCTCAGGATCTAAGTAGAAGGCCATTGAAGGTAGCCATTGCGGGAGAGATCTTTGTAGTATTAGACTCCTTTGCTAACCTAGATATTGAGAAGAAATTGGGGGAACTGGGCTGTGAGGTGGATAGAACCATCTGGTTCTCCACCCATATCCTTCATCATCTGGGACTGGATAGGTTCATGAGAAGGAGTAAGAGAAGAGCCATTCAGGCGGCGCGGCCCTATCTTAAGTATCATGTGGGCGCAGAGTGTAATGCCACTGTGGGATATGCCATTCTATATGCCAAGGAGGAATACGATGGCTTCATCCATCTTATGCCCTTCACCTGTATGCCGGAGTTTGTGGCTGGTGGGGTCTTGACCCGGGTGAGCAAGGACTATTGTTTACCCATATTCACTGTAGAACTTGAGGAACACTCCTCCCCGACCCATCTTATGACCAGATTAGAGGCCTTCGTCGATCTTCTCCGCAGAAGAAGGGCGACGAAAGAGCAGGGATTTCGGTAATTGGTTGCGGCTGCGCAACTCGTCACGGCTATCATCAAACGTTATTCGTAAAAACACGCAACCAAAAGACGTAAGACGAAACGAGCCCCACAGCCCTTCAACGCATGACGAAGAACGAATCCCCCCAACTAATTTCCTTTCTATTCCGTTCTAATCCTTACTAATCCACAAGAAATATGGAGGTAAAAAATGGATGCCTATTTAGGGATCGATGTGGGATCGATAAGTACCAATCTAGCCCTCATCGATGAAGAGAAAGGGGTTTTAGCCTGGGAGTATCTCTTGACTGGAGGAAGGCCGATTGAAGCGGTGCAGAGGGGCCTGCGCGAGATAGAAAAGAAGTTGACCCCAGAGAGACTAAAGATAAAGGGAGTGGGCTCTACCGGAAGCGCCCGACATCTCACTGGGATACTGGTGGGGGCGGATACGGTGAAGAGTGAGATCATCGCCCATGCTGTGGCTGCCTCTTATCTCATCCCAGAGGTAAAGACCATCTTTGAGATCGGGGGGCAGGACTCGAAGATCATCATTGTCCGGGATGGGGTGGTAGTGGACTTTGCCATGAATACCATCTGCGCTGCGGGAACCGGCTCCTTCTTAGACCATCAAGCCCAGAGGTTGGGAGTCCCTATAGAAGAGTTCGGGGATCTGGCCCTCCGGTCAGAAATCCCTACCCGGATCGCGGGAAGATGTACGGTATTCGCTGAATCAGATATGATCCATAAGCAGCAGACCGGCCATACCACAGAGAATATCGTGGCTGGCCTGTGTCAGGCTCTGGTAAGAAACTACCTGAACAATGTGGGGAAGGGTAAGGAGATCCTTCCCCCAGTTGTCTTCCAGGGAGGGGTGGCAGCGAATAAGGGGATGAAGGCTGCCTTTGAAGAGGAATTGGGGTATGAGGTCATCGTCCCCCAGTATTATCATGTCATGGGTGCCATCGGTGCTGCCATACTTGCCCAGGAGACGACAGTTCAGATAAAAAAAACAAGGTTCAAGGGCTTTGAGGTGAGTGAGGTAGACTATAAGACCCGTTCCTTTGAATGCAAGGCTTGCCCCAATCTATGCGAGGTGATTGAGGTCTTGATGAATAGAGAGGTGATATCGAGATGGGGAGATCGGTGCGGGAAGTGGGAAGTCCTGGAGAAGTAAATATTCAATGCAAAATGCAAAATTAAAAGTAATCCTGATAACCTTTTTCGGAGGCTACTATGGCCACTAAAGTAGGGATCATCAGGGCCCTTCTATACTATCGCTTCTATCCTCTCTGGAAGACCTTCTTCAACTCTTTAGGGGCAGAGGTAGTCCTCTCCTCTCCCACGAATAAGAGAATTTTGGAGGAGGGGAAGAAAAGAGCGGTATCCGATGCCTGCCTTCCTACCAAGGTAGCCCTGGGTCATGTCTGGGAATTGAAGGATAGGGTAGACTATCTCTTCCTCCCTAGGATTGTTAGTCTGGAGAGGGATGCTTATATGTGCCCCAAATTTCTGGCCTTCCCTGATGTGGTGAGGAATTGTTTCCGGGATCTACCCCCTGTTCTGGATACCAACTTCAACGCCAGAAAGAAGGATGCGCGCCACTCTCTCTACCATACAGGAAGGATATTCTCCAGAAGCCCTCTGCAAGTAAACCTTGCTCTAAAGGAGGCTATCTCACAACAAGAGAGGTTTACTAAATTATTAAGGACAGGGATCCTTCCCCTA
>DLMW01000012.1:441-2193 GCA_002478245.1 bacterium UBP18_UBA7526 | reverse complement strand
CTTTAAGGATCGCGCTTATCGGCCATCCCTACAATATCTATGATACCTATGTTAACTTCAATCTCATCAGCAAGTTAGAAGCGCATGGAGCTTCAATCATTGGTACAGAGACCCTTCCCCAAAGGATAATCCAGGATCGGGCCTCTTCCCTACCCAGAAAACCCTACTGGAGCTCAGCAAGGGAAGTAGTAGGAGCCGCCTTTTACTTTCTGGAAGCAGATCGGGTAGAGGGGATGATTAATGTCATGTCCTTTGGCTGTGGTCCCAGCTCTCTATTGGGGGAGGTAATCGCCCTCAGGGCCAAGGACTACCCTCAGATTCCTTACCTTCCATTAGTCATTGATGAGCATACTGATTCTGCAGGTATTACAGTAAGGGTGGAGACCTTTATAGATATGATTAAATATAGGAAGAGGGTAGAAGTATGAAAGTAACCTTTCCCCGCATGGGGAATTCGACCATTGTCTTAGAGGCTATCTTTAAAAGATTGGGGTGCGCGGTCATCCTTCCTCCTCCCCATTCTAAGAGAAGTTATAACCTGGGAGTGAAGTATGCCCCAGAGTTCGCCTGTACCCCCTTGAAATTATCCCTAGGGAATCTAATAGAGGCCCTGGAGAGAGGAGCAGATACCATTGTCTTCATCGCTTCTGATGGCCCCTGCCGCTTAGGATACTATACCACCATCTATACCACACTCTTAGAGGAACTGGGCTACAAGTTCCGGATGCTTGCCTTTGACTTTAATATGGGGAGCAACCTAGAGAAGATAAAGGAATTGGCTCCGAGTAAAGGATGGGGTGAGATCTTTAATGCCTTTCGCTTTGGTTGGAGGAAACTGAGGGTCTTTGAAGAGCTTGAAGATCTCACCCTAAGGATCAGACCCTATGAGACGAGAAGAGGGGATACTACCAGAGCCTATGAAAAAGCAGCAGGATTAATTACCCCTCTCTTAAGAGATAGGGAGTTAAAGCTGGCTCGTCAGAAGGCAATCTCTTTGCTGGAAGACATCCCTCAGGATAAGAGTAGGGAACCGATAAAGATAGGACTGGTGGGTGAGATCTTCGTTATTGAGGAGCCCTTTTTCAATTTAGAGATAACCCGAAGATTGGGAGAATTAGGGGCATCGGTCGATCGTGCGGTCTGGCTGGGTAGATATATCAAAGGTATGGTTCATTTAGATGGCTGGGATCCCAGGGGCAGGGTGCGAGCCAGAAGGGCGGCAGAAGGATATCTGCGCCATGAGATCGGTGGGGAAGGGATCGTCTCTGTAGGGAGGAGCATCCTATATGCCCAGGAAGGCTACGATGGCATCATCCATATCATGCCCTTTACCTGTATGCCTGAGATCTGTGCTCAGAATATCCTTCCTAGGGTGAGCCAGGACTTCAAGATCCCCATCCTCACCCTCATCTTTGATGAGCATACCTCAGAGGAGGGAGTAGTCAATCGTCTGGAGGCCTTCATTGACCTTCTTGCACGACGCCGGCGAACTAAAACAGGGATTAGGAAGGATTAGAAGGGATGAGCAGGGATTTCGGTAATCGGTTGCGGTTGCGTAGCTGGTTTCGGTTGTCGTTGAACGTCTTGCGGAGGAAGACATAACTGATAGACGTGTGACGAAACGAGTCGCGTAACCTCTCAACGTATAACGAAAGACGGACTCTAATACTTACAGAGGCATCTATGGCCATCAAAGTAGGCATCCCGAGAGCATTACTCTATTATCGTCTCTATCCTCTCTGGAAGACCTTC
>DLMW01000012.1:0-189 GCA_002478245.1 bacterium UBP18_UBA7526 | reverse complement strand
GGCTTAAGATACGCACCGGATGAGGCCTGCCTATCGATTAAGGTGGCCTTCGGCCACGTAAAAGACCTACTGGAGAAGGTGGACTATCTCTTTCTACCCAGACTGGTGAGCCTGGAGAGGGGAACCTATATCTGTCCCAAGTTCATCGGCTTTCCCGATATGATAAGAAGTGCTTTTGACAATCTCCCT
>DLMW01000037.1:3530-3725 GCA_002478245.1 bacterium UBP18_UBA7526 | reverse complement strand
GCCTCTCAAGTAGTTCTGACCGGGAAGAAGTTAAAGCAGAAGTACTATCATCGCCACTCTGGCTATCCGAAGGGACTGAAGTCCATAAGATATGATAGATTATGGAAAGAGAAGCCAGAGAAGGTGATAGAGTTGGCAGTTAAGGGAATGCTTCCCAAGACGAAGTTGGGAAGGGCGATGTTTAAGAAACTGAGG
>DLMW01000037.1:1240-3279 GCA_002478245.1 bacterium UBP18_UBA7526 | reverse complement strand
CGTGTCTCATAGACCCAAGCAGTAAGCAATACAAAGAAATTCGCGTCCAAGGAGGAAGAAATGGTTAAGGAGAAGAAGATAACCCAATATCAGGGAACAGGGAGAAGGAAGAACGCCATAGCAAGGGTGAAGCTAATCCCTGGGAAAGGGCAGATACTCGTCAACAGGAAACCCCTTCCAGAGTATTTTCCTCAAGAAGTCCAACAGATTATTATTAAGCAACCCTTAGAATTCACAAAGACTTTAGATAAATTCGATATCTTTGCCCTGGTGAATGGGGGAGGGAACTCTGGTCAGGCAGAGGCCTTAAGGCATGGCATCTCTCGCGCCTTAGTCCAGGCAGATGGGTCTTTTAGCCCGATCCTAAAGAAGGCCGGGCTTCTAACCCGGGATCCCAGGATGAAGGAGAGAAAGAAATACGGTCAGAAGGGAGCGCGGAAACGCTTCCAGTGGACAAAGCGCTAGGACACGAATCAACGCGAATAAACTTCAGCAAAAAAGTTTAAAGAATTCGCGAATAACAAAATTAGCGCTAATTCGCGCTTAGGGAGTGGGCGATGATAAAAGTAGGGATTGTTGGTGCTACAGGATATGCGGGAATAGAGCTCATCCGAATACTTCTCGGCCATCCTGAGGTAAAGATTACCAAGTTAGCAGCCAAGATGGATGGTAAACCCCAGAAGATATCCGATATCTTTCCTTCCCTGAAGGGAAGGATTGACCTAGTATGTACTGATTTAAACGTCAGTGATATGGCCAAGGAGAGCGATCTCATATTCCTTGTTCTTCCTCATAAGGCATCCTTGAAGTTTACCCCTCGATTTATAAAACTGGGGAAGAAGGTCATCGATTTCTCTGCCGACTTCCGCTTTGACGACCTCAAGGTCTATGAGGAATGGTATGCCCCCCATACAGAAGAGAGTAAAAAGTTAAACTCCCAAGCGGTCTATGGATTGCCGGAGCTCTACAAGGAGAAGATAAAGAAGGCAAACCTGATTGCCAATCCTGGATGCTATCCTACGAGCATTATCCTGGGTGTGGCACCACTTCTGGTGAATAAAGTAGTTTCTACTGAGAATATCATTGCCGATTCCTTATCCGGTGCTTCCGGAGCTGGAAGGGCCCTTTCTGGGGCCCTCCACTATCCAGAGTGCAACGAGAATGTCAAGGCCTATTCTATCGCTACCCATCGCCATACCCCAGAGATAGAACAGGAACTATCCAAATTGGCAAAGGAGGAGATTAAAATCTCATTCACTCCCCATCTCCTTCCCATGAACCGGGGAATACTCTCCACCATCTATCTCAACTTGGCCACGAAAACGAAAGAAGTCGAAATTTTAGAATTATATCGCCAGTTCTATAGGAATGAGCCTTTTCTTCGAATTTTGGAGAAAGGCTCTTTTCCCGAGACAAAAAATGTTTATGGATCAAACTACTGTGACATTGGGATTAAGATAGATGAAAGGACGAACCGGGTCATTGTTATCTCTGCCATAGATAACCTAGTAAAAGGAGCCAGTGGCCAGGCAGTACAGAATATGAATATTATCTATGGCTTTGAGGAGACATTGGGATTGGAATCCCCCGGGATCATTCCATAGTAGAAAGTAGGTAAGATAGTAAAGGTAATGAGATAATGAAAGAGATTAGGGGCGGAGTTACTAGTCCCCGCGGCTTTTTAGCCTCAGGGATTTCTTGTGGAATTAAGAAAAGAAATGAAAAGGACTTAGCCTTAATCTACTCTGAGGTTCCATCCAGGGCTATAGCATTATTTACCACCAATAGAATTAAGGCCGCTCCCTTAAAAGTAAGTGCCGAACATCTCAAGGATGGAAAGGCCCAGGCGATGGTCATAAACTCAGGATGCGCCAATGCTTCAACAGGAAAGAAGGGGTTAGAGGATGCGATAGAGATGGCGGGTGCGACAGCAGAGATACTGGGCATAGAGAAAGAAGATGTTTTAGTTGCCTCCACAGGAACCATCGGCACCTTCCTGCCTCTAGATAAGATCATCGAAGGAATAAAAAGAGCAATAG
>DLMW01000037.1:0-1082 GCA_002478245.1 bacterium UBP18_UBA7526 | reverse complement strand
AAGTTGAGTAGAGAAGGAGGCGGTGATGCCGCCCAAGCCATAATGACCACAGATACCTTCCCTAAAGAAGTGGCAATAGAGTTAGATATTGGGGGCAAGAAAGCTATTATTGGAGGGATGGCAAAGGGGGCCGGGATGGTCTCCCCCCATTTGGCTACCATACTCTCCCTTATTACTACTGATATAGCCATCAGTAGTCGCTTATTGAAGAAGGCCCTGAAGTCTTCTATCGCTAGGTCGTTCAATATGATTACTGTCGATGGTGAAGAGAGCACCAACGATATGGTCGTCATCCTAGCCAATGGTTTGGCGGGAAATAAAGAGATTAATGAGGAAGGTGAAGACTTTAAGAAGTTCTCCTCTGGATTGGATGAGGTCACTTTAAAATTGGCCAGGATGATTGTCAAAGATGGCGAGGGAGCGACAAAGTTTGTGGAAATTGAAGTCCAGAATGCCCTAAAATGGGAAGAGGCCAAGAGGATCGCTTTCTCCATCGCTAACTCTCTTCTGGTCAAGACCGCTATCTTTGGAGAGGATGCCAACTGGGGAAGGATAATGGCTGCCATTGGGAATAGCGGGGTCGAGATAGAAGAGGAGAAGATAGATATCTATCTCGGGAATCTAAAGCTGGCCTCGGGAGGCTATGGGATCAAATTCAGTGAAGAAGAAGCAAAGAAGATCCTAAAGGAAAAAGAGATTAAGATAATTGTGGACCTAAATCTGGGGAAGGAAAGCGCCAAGGTCTTTACCTGCGACCTTACCCCAGAATATGTGAAGATAAACGCCTGCTATCGCACCTGATTTTTAAAGGTTGATTTTTGGTTTTTTTATGCTATATTTAAAAGTGTGGTAAGAAAAATGAGTAGAAAAGGAATCTGGATATTGGTTCTGGGATTAGGATTAATTTTTTTAGTGGGATTAAGCCGGGCCTCTTTTGCTGGATGGGTAGATGCTGATGGCAGTGGGCAGGAGAGTATCAGGATCTATAACAATGCGCAAGACTCTATCCCTCCCTCTATCTTGACTCCAGTAACTATCCCCACATCGCCTGGTCCGATAATGAGGATGGGGATTATGACATC
>DLMW01000038.1:8464-10629 GCA_002478245.1 bacterium UBP18_UBA7526 | reverse complement strand
CGTCTTTTCACTGACGGACTGACAGAGTAGAGAATGAAGCCAACCTTTCCCCATATGGGGACCACTGAAGCTCCCATGGAAGCGATTCTTAAGCGCCTTGGCCAAGAGGTCATCCCTCCCCCAAAGACCAGCAAAAGGACTCTTGCTCTCGGTTCACGTTATAGTCCAGAGTTCGTTTGTTTACCTTTGAAAGTTATGCTGGGCAATTTTATTGAAGCCTTAGAGAAAGGAGCAGACACCATCGTTATGGTTGCTGCTAGAGGGCCCTGCCGTATGGGCTACTATGCCACATTGCAGAACCTTATATTGAAAAGCCTGAACCATAAGTACGAACTCATTACTTTAGACCGTGATATGCTAAATAATCTAAGGAAATTAAAGAGGCTCGCTAACGGGAAGAACTGGTTTCAGATTGAAGAGGCATTCAGGTTCGGTTTCCTAAAGCTACTTGCCTTGGAAAAGATGGAGAGATTAGCCCATAGAATAAGGCCCTATGAAATAAGGAGGGGCTCTACTACCAAGGCATATGAAGAGGCCTCCCGGGTTATCAGGAGGACATTCTCTTTTAAGAATCTTCGCCAGGCAAAGAGAGAGGCAGCCTCCTTACTTAGAGAAGTCCCTCAAGATAGAACTCGCAATCCTTTAAGAGTGGGGATAGTGGGGGAGATGTATGTTATTTTAGAACCCTATGTTAATTTAGAGATTGAGACCAAATTAGGTGAGATGGGCTGCGAGGTGCATCGTTCGGTCTGGCTAACAGAGTATATGATCTCCAGGCTTCCCATCTTTAGCCGCTGGGGACCGAGGAGGAAGTATAGGAAAGCAGCCAGACCCTACCTAAAACAGGAAGCAGGAGGAGAATGCATCGTCTCTATCGGGGGAACGGTTCTCTATGCCAGGAAGGGATTCGATGGCGTAGTCCATCTCGCCCCCTTTACCTGTCTTCCTGAGATTGTCGCCTCCGGAATTCTATCCAAAGTGAAAAAAGACTTAGGGATTCCCATTCTTACCTTGGTCTTGGATGAGCACACCGCGCAGGCAGGACTCATCACTAGATTAGAAGCCTTCATTGATTTAATAGAGAGACGCAAGACAAGGTCTATCCGTCTTTTCACTGACGGACTGACGGAGTAGAGAATGAAGCCAACCTTTCCCCATATGGGAACCATCGGGGTTCTGGGAGAAGCCATCCTCAGGCGCTTTGGCCGAGAGGTCATCCTTCCCCCAAAGACCAGCAAAAGGACCCTTGCCCTCGGTTCACGTCACAGTCCAGAGTTCGCTTGCCTGCCCTTAAAAGTCACCCTGGGCAATCTTATTGAAGCCTTAGAAGGGGGCGCGGATGTTATCGTCATGCTTGCTGCGGGAGGGCCCTGCCGCTTCGGCTACTATGCCACACTGCAGAACCTTATCTTGAAGAACTTAGATTATGAGTATGAACTCATTACCTTAGACTATGATCTGCTAAACAATTTAAGGAAGTTGAAGAGGCTTGCTCCAGGGAAGAACTGGTTTCAGATTGGAGAGGCATTCCGTTTCGGTTTCTTAAAGCTACTTACCTTGGAGAGGATGGAGAGGTTAGCCCATAGAATAAGGCCTCGTGAAATAAGGAGGGGCTCTACTACCGAGGCATATGAAGAGGCCTCCCGGATTATTAGGAAGGCCTTCTCTTTTAGGGAGCTCGCTCAGGCGAAGAGAGAGGCCACTTCTTTACTCGAGAAGGTCCCCCAGGATAGAACGCGCCATCCCTTAAAGGTTGGAGTGGTGGGGGAGATCTATACTCTCTTAGAACCCTATGCCAACCTAGAGATTGAGACCAGACTGGGTGAGATGGGCTGTGAGGTGCATCGTCCGGTCTGGGCAACAGAGTATATGATCTCCATGCTCCCTATCTTTGGCCGCTGGGGACCGAGAAGGAAGTACCGGAAATTGGCCCGGCCCTATCTGAAACAAGAGGCAGGAGGAGAGTGCATCGTCTCTATTGGGGGAACGGTTCTCTATGCCCAGAGGGGATTCGATGGCATAGTCCATATCGCTCCCTTCACCTGCCTCCCAGAGATTGTGGCCTCTGGGATCCTATCTAAAGTGAAGAAAGAACTGGGCATCCCTATCCTCACCCTGGTCTTGGATGAACATACCGCTCCGGTAGGGCTTGTCACTAGACTAGA